>JAJZKJ010000437.1 GCA_021804195.1 Acidobacteriota bacterium | reverse complement strand
TGCGAATCCAATTGGCGGCGAAGGCGTTACCCACCACCACACGCAAATGATGCCCTTCGGCGATCCAGTGCGTCTTGCCATCAAACCATTGCTCAAAGCGGATCGGACCGATGCGCTGCCGCAGAAGATCGGGTATTCGGGCCGAATATTCCGTGGGGGCGATAAAACCGGCGGTTTGCTCCCTGGCGGGCGCGGCGATGGACATGAGCGACTCCTTTCCCGACGTGTATGACGAACCAACCGGCGGACACCACCGGGGTGGAGCCGCCGCCGGGAAACCGTCCTGGTCGTTCAAACGCGTGGGCGATCCGTCGCCTTCCCGATGAAATTTCGCTCTCGCCGCCGCGGGCTGTTTACTCCCCGCGCCGGCGGCTCTTCTCATGCGGCGCCGCGGAACCCGCCGGCGGACGCACGGTGGAGAAAAGCGGAAACAACATAATCATAATTACTATATATCAACAATTCAAAACTTTCATCAAACGCGAGGCGCTGCAACCTTCCCGCCTGGCGCCAGCGGCGGCCGGTTCCGTCCGGCCGCCGCGTGTTGCTTTCCCGCGCCCGTACGGTTGTTTTTTCCGCAGCCGCGGGAAGTCGCCTCGGCGGCCATGTATTAGCATTTGGCGAGGGCTGTTCGCAAGAGATATTTTTCAGTTTTCTTATCCACAATATGCCAGTTCCGGGAGAAACCGGAACTTACGAAAAGAAAAAATACTTTTGCACCGGTTACGCACAAGGTCCCCGAAAAATTGTGCATAAATTGTCGCGCTGCCGGTTAACCCCGGATGGAACACGAAGTTATGCGTCCCGTGGCGCCGTGCCGCTCACCGCGCCGCGGCGTTTCCGGGCGTGCCGATCAGTACGCGCCGCTCGCCGGTAACCCGGTAATGAGCGCGGCGGTAAAGTCGCAGCGCCGGTGTATTGGCCTTGTCCACCGCCAGAACACACCACCGGCTGTTTCGCTTTGCCATGGTATACAGAACATATTTCATCAAGGCGGTTCCCATGCCGCGGCGCCGGGCTTCCGCGCTCACCCCAAGGTAGACCACCTCCAACGTTTCGCGCTGGCTATGCCAGGCCATCAGCAGCGCCCCGCGGGGGCGCCGGTTCTCCATCGCCAGCAGCCACAGCGACGGATCGAACGCCGCCGCCGCCTGATATCCGGCGATGACATCGTCTATGGAGCGAAGGCCGGTGAGCATGGGACAGTCCAGGGTATTTTCATAGCTGGCCACAATGGTGCGGGCGAAGAGCTCATGGTTGGCGGGGGAATAAGGCGTCAGGGTTATCCCGGCTGGCAAAGCCGGCCGCGGTTCGAATAACGGGCGGGCTCGCTGCATGTAATACAGATTCGCCAAATCCACAAAACCACCGGCATGGAAGGCTGAAATTGAAAAAAAATCTTCGATATCCGCCACCGCCTGCGCCAACACCACACCCGCGACGTGGGCGTCGCCAACGGCGGCGGCGATACAGGCGCCGGTGGCGTTGGCGGACTCCGGTTGGCAATTCCGATTCGTGATGTAAAAAAGGGCGGATTTTCCAGGATGCGGTATCCAGAGGCACGCGGCAAGAACCCGCCCTCCGGCGATCGCTAGAACCTGCCGCTGGGTATTCACGTTGTAGCGGAGGCAGTAGGCTTCCAACGACTCGCGCCGGCGCCGGGTTTGCGAATCGCAAGATTCCGACACATCTTCCGGCCCCCGCAAAATGCACTGGAGGCCACGCCGGGCCATTTCCGGCGAGCCGGGCCGTACCAGGTCGTAATATTTTGTTTGCCTGCTCATGTTGGCAAGTCCGGAACATTCCCTGTTCCTGTTGCGAATGCCGCCGGCTATCGGGACGCCGCCGCCCGCAACACGCGATACTGCGGCTTATGGGGCGAGCCTCTTCCCAGAAGGCGCAGGATTACAAAAGCCGCCACGGCAATGACGCCAAGAGCCAGAATGACCAGTGCGGCGAGTGGTTGACCATTGGACGCCAATAACATCGAATCATAGATGAACAACCAAAACAGGCCGATCTGCATCACGCGTTGGCCTCTTACGCGAGGGGGTATTTTACGATTGAAGAATATTACGCCGGCCCATAGGAAATACGCGGTGAAGGCCAACCCCAGCCCCAGCGCGTCGAGTAGAAAAGAACGATTGATCTGATGCCAATATACCATGGCCGCCAACATCAGGCCGTTGAGGAACAGAAGACCGGCTGGAATGGCGGCAACATCCTTGAGCTTCAGCCGCGGCCGTTTGGATTCCAGGTAATAAGCCGCTGTGCTGACCAGGGTGATATGCGTAAAGAGCAACATGGATAGCAGAAGAAAATGGGAATCTGGTTTGCCGATCAGACAATTGAGCGCGCGGATCAGGCCCAGGGTAAGCAGACCGATGGCGCCCAGATATTTGGCCGCGGCATTGTAAAATACGATCAGTAGGGCTACTCCCATCGCCAGCAGCAGCGAAATGGGCATAAGGACGTGCCGCTGATAAACGATCAACATGGCCGCGGAAAACAGGCTCAGCAGAAGAAAAAGCAGGCTCAAAACGGTAGCCGCGGCCGGTGAAATTCGTCCGCTGGGAATGGGCCGCCACGGCGCAAAAAGCCGATCGCGGCGCGCATCGAGTAAATCGTTCAGAACCATACCGAAACTGTATAGGAAAAAGGAAGTCGCCCCGGCTAGAAGCAGGGACACAACCAGGTTGGCCGGCGCCGGATGGCCGGGACCATGGAGAAACATAATGGTCCATGTGTCGGCAACGGCTGTAAAAGCCAGCGCGACTCGCATCAGTTGCAGGGTGGCCAGAAAACGCGACATCAGAAAATCCGTCTCAAAGAGTATTTTCCACCGCCGATACATTGTTAAGTGTACCTGTTCGACGGACTTTTTTCGTCCCACCGCCGGCCGTGGGTCTTGCCTGGGCGTGGCAATTT
>JAJZKJ010000436.1 GCA_021804195.1 Acidobacteriota bacterium | reverse complement strand
CCCCGGCAGTGGGTCTGAAACGAGCGAACAACGAAGCTGGAGGCCAAAAGGGCCAGCCGGAAAGTGCGAAGTTATTTTTGCCCGGTTCCTAACCGGGCGGATTTATGGACACCAGCCCCCGCTGCGGATACCGTGATGGCCGGGCCGATGAGGCGGCAAAAAACTACCGGCAATCCGGCAACAATTTCGTTGCTCCGGCGATACCGCAGATGTCGTAAAAATTTCATGCCGGCCCACAGGCAGAGTAACCCATGAACATTGTGCTTATCGGCTATAGAGGCAGCGGAAAAAGCTCCATCGGCAAATTACTGGCCGCGCGTCTGGGCATGGCGTTTGTCGACACCGATGAACGGATTGTGCAGCAGGCCGGGAAAAATATAGGGGCTATTTTTGCCGATGTTGGCGAAAAAGGTTTTCGCGACCTTGAAAGTGCGGTGGTACAGGACGTGGCGGTGCTGGATGATACAGTTATCGCCACCGGCGGCGGGGTGGTGCTGCGTCCGGAAAATATGTCCCGGCTGAAAGAACATGGCAAAGTGGTGTGGCTCAATGCCCCAGCGGAGGTATTATGGCAGCGGATTGCTGCAGATCCCGGCAGCAGCCACGCACGTCCGAATTTAACGCCGTCCGGCGGGTTGGAGGAAATTCGTCGGCTCCTGGAGGTCCGAAATCCGCTGTATGCGGCGGCGGCGGATATCACGCTGGATGTTTCCATTCTCAATGCGTCGCAGGCGGCCTATTATCTGTCAGAAATGGTGTGATAATAACCAAATCATGGGCAGCGAAAATCGGACTTTCATGCCGCTGTTAGTCCTTTTACACGTTTTTTTATCCCTGCTTAAAATTGCTCCATTCGCCGATGAACAAAGGAGTGTGGTGCAGAACATTTCGCCACGAGCATGGTGTTTTGATAGCGTCCAGGCGAGGTCATCGGGGCAGGCTGCCGGTGGCTTTGTATCCGGTACCCAATGAGAAGCGGTGGAGCATGAGAACAAGTCGGCAAATGATAGTTGAAGCCCTGGTGGCACTGGTCGCCATCATGGTTTTGATTTTGCTGACGATGGCGGGGGTGATGCGATCCCGCCAAGCCGCAAAAAGCCTGATCTGCTCTGAAAATCTGCTCCACGTTGGCCGGATGCTGCAAGCCTATACCCAGACCAACCATGACTTTATCCCGCCTTCCAGCATGCAGTTGCACAGCACCCGGACCAGTAAAACCGGCCGCTACACTTATGCCGATGCCCTGGTGGAATCCAACCTGGGCATCCGTCCGATCCCGCCGGCGATGGCGTCGGTGAATAATCAGCGGGCTATCGCCCGCGAGTTTGGCCTGTGGTTCCGATGCCCATCGGCCACCAGGCCTGTTACCAACCCCTTCGGCGTCACCTACGCCTGTAACCCCAACGCTTTCTGGCGCGTACCTGCTCGAAACAACAAGGCCAACGACCATCCTGGTGAACTGCTGGATCAAATGCGGGATATTCCCCGGCCCGCCGGTGTTATTGCCGTCGGCGACGCCAATCAAAATGCTCAAGGTGATTCCTGTCCCGCCTTTGACTGGCGCCGTTATGGCCTGCTTGATGATTCATTTGAGCCGACCCGGCGTATTCCCATCGGCGGAACAGGCGGATTGGGCAATAAAGATGGCATGGCGGTCATCGGTCCCGGAGATTCCGGATTACGCTATCGACACATCAGCAATGTCATTGGCACGCCTGGTGCCAATGTCCTTTTCTTTGACGGCCACGTAACCCAGATTCAGGTCAACCACCTGCGTCAGATGGATATCGCCGCATCGTATTAAGGAGTCGCACAAACATAAATTCATATTTTAAGGAGCAGGAGTTTTGGCTGTTGGCGAGGCGTATACCTCGCCAGCCGGCTACGACGAGGCGGGCGGAGATCAGCGGGCTGTTGAGGGTGAAGCCGGCTGGGAGCTTGCCGGAGCCGGGGCTTGAGCCTGCATGGCCTGGAGCATTTTCAGCGCTTCCCAGGCCTGCATGGGCGACATGCGATTGAGATCCAGGGCCGCCAGGTGACTTAGCGCCTGCGATGATGGCGTTTCAAACAGAGCAATCTGGCTGTTGACGGCGGTGGCGGCGGCCCGGGGCCGGGCTTTGCCCACGTGCACTTCCAATTGTTCCATGAGTTTTTTGGCGCGAATAATGACGCTGCGCGGTACGCCGGCAAGCCTGGCGACCTGTACGCCGTAGGATCGATCCGCATGGCCTGGCACAATACGATGCATGAAGACGATCTGGTCTTCCCATTCGCGCACCAGCACACTGAAATTGCGCACTGCCGGCGTGCTTTCCGGCAACTCGGTAAGTTCATGGTAGTGGGTGGCAAACAAGGTGCGGCAGCGCACAGAGTCCGCAAGAAATTCGGTAATGGCCCAGGCTAAAGCCAGGCCATCCAGCGTACTGGTGCCACGCCCGATTTCATCCAGAATCACCAGCGAATCGGCCGAGGCATGGTGCAAAATGTTGGCGGTTTCGGTCATCTCCACCATGAAGGTGGACTGCCCGCCAGCCAGGTCATCGGACGCTCCCACCCGCGTGAAGATGCGATCTACCAGGCCCACCACGACTTCGGACGCGGGCAGATAAAACCCCGCCTGGGCCATGAGCACCAGCAGTGCGGTCTGACGGATATAGGTGGATTTACCGGCCATGTTGGGGCCGGTGATTAAATGGAGTGTGGCCTGGTCAGGCTCGAAGGAAACATCGTTGGGTACAAACTTGTCGCCCAAAATCCGCTCCAGCACCGGATGCCGGGCCTCCACGAGGCGAAGTTGGCGTTGCGGGGTGAGCGTGGGCCGCACGTAATGCCTGGCGCGGGCGACATGGGCGATGGAGGCGAGCACATCGAGGCCGGCCAGGGCGGCGGCGACGGCCTTGAGCGGTTCCGACTGGCGGGCCAGATCTTCGC
>JAJZKJ010000435.1 GCA_021804195.1 Acidobacteriota bacterium | reverse complement strand
AGCTTAAAAATCACGGCGTGAATGATCTCCTGGCCCCAGGTGGCGAAAATCACCGACAAATACGCGAGCACGCCGCAGGCGGCCACCAGCCCAAGAGAAACCGCCTGGTTGGCAAGATAGCTGCGATTTTGTTTGAATCCCCAAATGCCATTGAGCGCCACTTCCAGGGGAAGAAAGACGCCGGTGCTGCTGATCGCCAGCATCAGCAGGGAAAACGCGGCGGCGGAGTGGGTGTGATGATGGGCCAGATAACTGAGATCGTGGATGATCTGCCCCTGCCCGGCCGGCAAATACTGGCGCACCAGTTCGTAGATGACCTGAATGGCGGGATAGGCGTGCAGCGCGTCAGCCACCGTGATTAACAGCAGAATAAACGGCAAAAAAGCCAGAATGACGCTGGCCGCGACGGAATAGGCGTAGGTGTGATTTTCGATCGAGATCAGCAGGCGGGCGCTGGGCCCCAGCAGACGGCCGGCCGCGCGGGTCTGTTCCCAAATCTGGCGCAGGCGCGGCCGCCAGCCGTCCATCAGATTGGCGGAAATAGGCGAGGACATGGCAGTCGAAACAATTCATCCAGCGGCAAATGAGAAACTTTCAATCGCCTCAGAGCTGCACGCGCGTGACCGCGTCAAGCGCTGACTCAAAATCGGCGACCAGGTCGCGCCAGTCCTCAATGCCAATTGAGAGCCGCACCAGGCCGTCGGTTACGCCGGCCGTGGCGAATTGCGCCTCGGTAAACCCGGAGTGCGTGGTGGTTTTGGGATGGCAGGCCAGGGTTTCCACTCCGCCCAGCGAGACGGCATTGCGGGCCAGTTTCAGCCGGCGCAGGAACTCAAAGGCGGCGGGTTTGCCGCCCCGCAGCTCGAGCGAGATCATGGCGCCGGGAGCATCGCATTGCGCGGCGATGATGCGCTGCTGTTCGAGATCGCGCGCCAGCCGGGGATAAAAGACGCGGCTGACGGCGCGATGCCGGGCCAGCAGCTCGGCGACTCGTTCCGCATTTTCACTGGCGCGCTGCATGCGCAAGCCCACGGTGGGCAGGCGGCCATCCAGAATCCAGCATTCATCCGGCTGCAGAATGTTGCCAAACAGGCTGCGCTTGAGGCGTATGGGATGCATCAGCGCGGGATCGGCGCCCATGATGGCGCCGCCGATCATGTCGCTGAATCCGGAAAGATATTTGGTGGCCGAATAAAGGCACAAATCGGCGCCCAGCGCCAGCGGATGCTGAAAGGCCGGCCCCAGCAGCGTATTGTCCACCATCACGATGGGACGGGGCTGGCGGCGGGAAGCCGCGGCCGCGGCCTGGGCGATATCGGCCATGATGAGGGTGGGATTCGCGGGAGTTTCCAGCAGCACCACGGCCAGATTCGGCATCTCGGCGATCGCCCGCTGCAAGCCTGGACCATCCCCCGCCGGCACCGGCCGGCCCCGCATGCCCAGAGGAGCCAGGAAATCCTGAATTAAATGCTCGGTGCCGCCATAAAGCGGCACCGTGAAGACTATGCCCTGCCCCGGCTGCATGTGGGCCATGAGCGCGGTCATGATGGCGGCCATGCCGGAGTTGAAAACCAGAGCTTCGCGGGCGTCCGTTTCGAGCGGAGCCAGCTGGGCTTCGAGAATTTCCGCGTTGGGATGGTTGAGGCGGGAGTAGATCAGCTCGGGATGCTCGCCGGGCGCGGGCTGGGCGCGTCCGGTGGCGATGTCAAAGGCGCGTTCCGCCGCCTCGGGACTGGAAAACACATACGTCGAGCTGCGAAAAACCGCCGGCCGCGCCGACCCCACCGATAGCATGGGATCGAAACCCCGGGTAATCACTTCGGTGCGCGGGCGCCGGGGCGGTTCCGGATCCGGCTGGGGTGGGTGGGGAATTTTAGCGGCGCTCATAGGTTAAGGGTAACTGAAGCGGGCGGCTGCCCCTAATGCCAGCCGTTAGCGCAGGCGGGCGCCGAGGGGAGTGTCCTCAGGAACCGAAATCAGCGCCGGCTTGCCATGCTCCCCCAGACTGGCGGCAATGATCATGCCGTTGGACTCGACTCCCCGCAGTTTACGCGGCGCCAGATTGGCGGCAATGACCACCTTGCGGCCGGGCAGGCTGGCGGGATCGTACACTTCCGCAATGCCGGCCACAATTTGCCGGATCTCAAGGCCGATATCCACGGTCAGCTTGAGCAGCCGGGTGGCGCCGGGAATGCGCTCGGCGGTTTTAATTTCCCCTACCCGCAGATCCACTTTGGCGAAATCATCAATGGTGATGGTCGCGGCCAAAGGCGCGGGCGTTTCCGGAGCGGACAATGAAGAATCCAGATTAGGTTCCATGGGCTTTGTCTCTGATATTAATGAAGTTGCAGCCATGCCGGATTCGGCATCCAGGTCAGCTTCGAGCTGCCGCAGGCGAACGATGGCGGGAGCTTTATCCACGCGAGGGAAAAGCGGAGCCCCGGATTCCGGGTGAGCGATGACCTGTCCGGCGGGGAGCTGCCCCCAGGTTAATGTGTCCAGGCGCTGTGCGGCATCGCCCGGCAGACCCAGTTGCGCCCACAGCCGGGCAGCGCTGTCGGGCAGCACGGAAGCCAGCAGGACGGCGAGTATCCGCAGACCTTCGGCGGCAATATAGAGGACGGTGCGCAGCCGAGCCTGCGCCTCCACATCGGTTTTTTCCGCCAGAACCCAGGGCTGGGTTTCGACGATATAGCGGTTGAGAGCGGCGATCAACTGCCAAACCGCTTCCAGCCCGCGGGAAAACTGGTACTGCAGGAAATGCTCGCGCAGAGCGTCGCGCGCGGCCAGGGCGGCGTTACGGATTTCCCCATCGCCCGGCAGCCAGCCCGCATCCGCCGCGGGAGCGGGAACACGGCCCGCGCAGTAGCGGGCAATCATGCTCAAGGTGCGGGCGGCGAGATTGCCCCAGCCGTTGGCGAGGTCGCTATTGTAGCG
>JAJZKJ010000434.1 GCA_021804195.1 Acidobacteriota bacterium | reverse complement strand
TCGGGATTTGCTGGATAATGCCGAAATGTCGCTGGCCAAGGCGGATATGCGCATTTTGCGCCAATATGCCGCGGCCGCGCCTCACCCGGAAAGTGCGTTGCGCACGGCCGCGCGGCTGGATGAGGAATATGAGCGCGCCTGCCGCGCGGTGCGCCTCATTATCGGCGAAAAACAATTGCTGGCCCGCAATCCGGTGCTGCGCCGCTCCATTCGCTTGCGCAATCCCTATGTGGACCCGCTCAGTTACTTGCAAACCCAGTTGCTGGCCCGTAAACATGCCCGTGGGGGCAAGCTCTCCGGGCTGGAAAACCATGCTCTGCTGCTGACCATCCAGGGCATTGCCGCCGGCTTGCGCAACACCGGATAAATCAGGCCGGTTTTCATCCGCCATCAGAAAAAAAGATTTTGCATCCACGCCCGCCGGCGCGGGTCGCGCAGCCCCAGACTGATCCAGACCAGAACCCCAAAGATGACCGGAAACCAGCTTCTGTCCGCTAAACCGCTGTGCGCCATGGCGTCAACCGCTCCGCCCAGATACGCGGTCAAGAGCGCCACCCCCCAGAAAGCCGTGCGCGGCACAATATATAAAATCGTGCTGATCAAAAGTGTGATGCCGACGCCGATCACTTCAGCCTTGCTGTAACCCATCTTGCCGGCTGCGGCCGCGGTCGTCGCCGTATAAAGAATTTTGCTGATCGCGTCAAATAATAAAAACGCGGTAATCAGGCCGCTCAATATCCAGCCCGTCCAGCGTGCGGCCGGGGATGAGGACGTTATTTCCGGGTCCGGAATGCGAGCCTCCCTTAGTAATTGGATTTGGACTGACTCATTTCAGCATGTTTTGCATGATCTTGCAAGAACCTGTTTCTAAAACTGTTGTTATACACTACGGGAAAGTGAGGCATGCATGAAATCGTCGATGCTATCGGCTGCGGCATTCTGGCTGGGATTCATCAGCCTGGCCGCTGGCCAGGCTGCGCCTAAAATTCAATTTCACCGCACCACGCGGCTGGTGGAAGTGCCGGTGTCGGTGTGGAGGCGTAGTCACTTCTGGTCGCACGGACATTTTGTCCGCAAACTGAAACGGCGCGATTTCGAGCTCTGGATCCAGGGCCGCCGGGTTCCCATTGTTGCGGTCGAAATGGTGCGTGGCGACCGCGCAATTTCCCCGCCTCCGGCGCTGCCCGCCGGGGAATACAGCAACCTGCAGGATGGCTCCAGCCGCAATCATGTCGTTTATTTATTCGATTTCATGCACACAGCGCCGGCCGACTGGATGCGCTTGCGGCAACAGCTTTCCCGGACGCTGCGTCGCCCATTGCCCGCGAATGAAATGGCCGCCATTATGACGCTGCGGCCCGGATTGATTACGGACTTGCCTTTTACCCATGATCACCTTCTTCTGCAAGCAGCGCTGCGGAATCTCTCCTCCGGTTTAGCGGGAATCACATCTTTTGCCGGCCCGCCGCCGGACAAGAGCAGCTTCTCGAATCCCCATGGGCAATCCGCCGGTCCGAATCCAGGCGGGGCATTAACCGCCGCCATGTTTGGCATTGCCTCGTTTGCGGCCAATCCGCAAATGGACATGCTGGAACAAATGAACGATGTCTCCAGCTTTATCCAGTATCACCAGAGCATGGATGCGCTGCGGCAACTCGCGGCGCTCTTGCGCGGCATTCCCGGCCACAAGTCGGTGCTGTGGTTCACGAGTGATACCACGGCAGCTTTCATGTACAACCCCAATAACGCCCTCACGGGCCGTGCCATGCGGCGCGCCATCCAGGCGTTAAATGCCGTTGATGTTTCGCTTTTTCCCATTGACCCCGCCGGATTGCGGGTATTGGGCGCCCGTTCTGGGCCCATTCTGAATTTCAATTTCAATCAGGCCGGCGCCAGTAATCTGGCCCGGGCCACTGGCGGCCAGGCCTATGCCAACAATAACGGTCTGGCCCAACTCGCCCGGCGCGCGGCCGAACATTACCGCTGGAGTTATGTGCTCTATTTTCATCCTCCCGCGCGGCCACTGATACGCGCTATGGGAACCCGTTCCGCGCCGGAATATCAAAACCTGCGCGTCAAAGTGCTGGTGCCCGGAGTTCAGGTGCAATACCGGCATGGATTTGAATTGCGGCCCCGGTCCGGGCACTTGTTTCAGCACCAAGGCATGGCTCTGCGCGACATCGTTTATAGCCCCATGAATTGGAGTCAAATTCCGCTGACGGCCCGCTTGGGCAAACTCAGCCCGCCCATTCAGGTTCCCCGCCAATTCTCGAAAAACCTGCGGCGGGAAATCAGCTTTTCCCAGCCCGCTCCCCTGCGCCATGGCCGCCGCGGTCCGCCCCTGAATGTGCGGGAACTGCGGTACACGGTTACCATTCCGGCTGCCAGGCTGTTGCACTTTCGCCCTCGCCAAGGCTGGGTATACCACTTCGCCATTGAATCCTTGACCATCTCCACACGCACTGGCGCTATCCTGAATCTTCCCGCCGATCATGTGTTTCAGAGGCTGGTGCCGGCCCAGGCTCGCGGATTGCAAACGGGAAATTTGATTTTTCGCGGTGTTTTTGTGCTGCTGCCCAAATTCCCGGCCTTGGGCCGCATTTTGATTCGTGACGATGTAAATGGCCATTTAGGGAGTCTGGCAGTGCCGCTGCCCATCATCACGAACCCTCATTGAATTAGGTTCGTTCAGCCTGCTTGCTTTCAAAATATTCAGTAACCGAAACTGCAAATCGAGCGCCTAATAGCAAAAAAATTGATATGGAGGGAATGATGTCAGAATTCGCAAACCTCGGCTTCAGCCATCATCTTATTACCTCTCCATTGATGATTTAAAAATGACTCAGCCGGCGCCGCGGATCGCGGCGCCGGCTGCAAATGAGCTCATCGTTGCCGGGGATTTTATTCGGCTTCCAGCAGCTCGTCGCTGTCGTTGTCATTATCGGGTTCGGAGCGGAA
>JAJZKJ010000433.1 GCA_021804195.1 Acidobacteriota bacterium | reverse complement strand
GTGGCCACGCCCGCCCAGGCCAGGATTCTGATTCATCGCTGGGTCCTGAATCCCCGCCGGTTTTGGACGCCCTACGGCATCCGCAGCCTCGCGCCCTCCAGCCCCGAATACAACCCCGCCAGCGGCTACTGGCGCGGGCCTATCTGGATTGTCACTGACTATATGGTGATGCACGGCCTGATGAACTACGGCGATCGCCGTTCCGCCCGCCGGTTGGCGCGCAACGCGGTCGCGGTGCTGCTGCGCGATTTTCGCGCTACCGGCGGCATGCACGAGTGCTATAACCCCAATACCGGCCAGGGGGAAAGCCAGGGCCATTTTGAAAGCTGGGATCTGCTCGGCGCCTATCTGGTTCACGAGGCCCGCACCGGCGCCAACCCCGCAGCGATTCCGGCGCCGTCAGGCTCGGGATCCTAGTGTAGTACGGCGTAACCGCTATTTTGCCGCAAACTCTGCGGCTATAATGGAATCCATATTGCTGGAGTGGCGGAACTGGCAGACGCAGCAGACTCAAAATCTGCCGGAGCTTAGCTTCGTGGGGGTTCAAGTCCCCCCTCCAGCACCATCAAATTTCGCCCCACCCTGGGCATCCGCCTTGTAAATTCCCGCCCCCTCCGCGTACCATGCAAAGTGCTGTTCGGGAGATAATCTCATGTCCTGGATGTTCAAATCCCTGGCCGGCCTGAGCGCCGGCGGCGCGTTGGCGGCTTTTTTCCTCTCGCTGGCGGCCGTTGCCGCTCCGGCCCCGCATAAACCGTTTTTTTTAAAGGATGGCGACCGCGTCTGCTTCTACGGTGACAGCATCACCGAACAGCGCTTCTACCCGGCCGAGGTGCAGACCTACGTCCTCACCCGTTTTCCGCACCTGCATGTCCGCTACATTGACGCCGCCGTCGGCGGCGATCGCGTCACGGGCGGCTGGGCCGGTCCGATTGATCTGCGCCTGCGGCGTGACGTTTATCCCTTCCATCCCAACGTCGTCACCATCATGCTGGGCATGAACGACGCCGGCTACCAGCCGTTCAATCCCAAGCTCTACGGCACCTTTAAAACCGGCTACGTTCACATCATCCGGCAGTTGAAAAAGCATCTGCCCGGCGTCCGCATCGTGCTGCTGCTAACCTCGCCCTATGATGAATTGGGGTTTAAGGGCGGCTACAATGCCGTTCTCCAGCGCTACGATGCGTACGTCTCCCGTCTGGGCCGGCAATATCATCTGCCCGTGGTGGACTTCAACACGCCCATGAACCGGATTCTGCTTGAGGCCTACCATCAGAACCCCTGGGGCCCGGCGCGCGAATTTTTCCCCGGCCGCATTCATCCCAGCGCGGCCATGGAAATGGTCATGGCGCAGCAGTTGCTCAAAGCTTGGGGCGCGCCCGCGCTGGTCAGCGGCGTGCAAATTCACAGCGGCGGTTCGGTCCGGGTGATCCAGTCCGCGGCCACCCATATTTCCGGCCTCACCCGCAAAAATGGCGCCTTGAGCTGGACCCAGCTTGACCGCTCCCTGCCCATGCCGGTGCTTGGCCTGCACGCCAAATGGAAGCAGTTTCTGCCCTGGACCATCTTTCTGCCGCCCCAGCCCAATCCCAGCTACACCAATAAAGCCGCCGCGCTCATTGACCAGCTCAGCGGCTTTACCCGCCAGCTCGATCAGGAGCGGCTCGCAGTCACCGGCCTCACGGCGCCCCAATACAATTTGCTGATTGATCAAAAGCCGGTCGGCACATTTACCGCCGCGCAGCTTGCGAATGGCATCAATCTGGCCCGCTACTTTACTCCCATGCTGCTGCAGGCCTACCAGGTGCAAAATCTGGTTTGGGAGGAAATCGAAGTCCATTTTGAGGCCTGGCATGGCGTGCAAACCGTCATGGGAAATTTTGGCTGGAAAAAGCCCAATCTGCCGGTAACCACGGAAAACAACCCCGCTGCCGCCAAAGATGTCCTGGATGTCGTGCGTGACATGGGCCATCTGCAATCCGCCATTGCGCGCCAGGAAATGATCGCCAACCAGCCCCATCCGCATCACTACGAGCTGGTTCCCATTCCCGTCATGCCGCGGCCAAATCTTATGGCTCGGCATTTGCTGAAGTAAATTACTTTATTGCGGGTATCCGGTCATCTTTCGGGTCGGCCCAATCCTGGTTCGGCGTCATCGCGATCCAGTCCGGTCGGCCCGGATCCCGGTCGTAGGGATAGTTGCCCAGTTGTTGATATAAATCCGCATACTGTTTCAGCTTCTTGCGGTTCAGCTTCACCCCCAGCCCCGGTCCTTGCGGCACTGGCAGCTTGCCGTCCCGGTAACGCATTAATCCGCCCTCGATAATGTCATCCGTCAAATGATGATAATGAGCGTCAGCGGCAAAGCTGAGATTAGGCAGCACGGCGCCCAGGTGCAGCATCGTCGCGAGCTGGATTCCCAGCTCGCCCGACGAGTGCACCGCGATGCCCAGTTGAAACGTCTCGCACACGCCCGCGGCTTTGATGCAGGGCCGGATGCCGCCCCAGAACGTGGTATCGAGTAAAATCACATCCACGGCGGTGTGCGGCACATTGGCCGCCAGTTGCTCGAAATTGACCACCACGGTGTTGGTGGCCAGCGGCATCTTCACTTTTTCCCGCACCCGCCGCATGCCGTGCAGCCCGAACACCGGGTCTTCCAGATAATCGTTATTCAGGCCCTCGATCGCTTGTCCGAAGCGGATCGCTTCTTCCGTGGACCAGGCGCCGTTGGGATCAAACCGCACCCGGTCTTCGGGGAACTCCGCCGCCAGGGCGCGGAAAAGCTCCAATTCATAATCGGGTGGAAACACGCCGCCCTTGAGCTTATGACTGTGAAATCCGCAGCGCCGCTTCAGCTCGCGCGCGCAGTCCAGCAGTTGCTCCCGCGTGCGCACCTCGCCGCGGCCGTGCTTGGCATGGGGATAGCGAAAAAACAGATACGAGGCAAACGGCACC
>JAJZKJ010000432.1 GCA_021804195.1 Acidobacteriota bacterium | reverse complement strand
GGGGAGGCGGAGCCAGGCCCGGCCGTTGGCGCCGGGGCGGCGGTAGCCGCCATCCCAGATCGTGGTGCGGCCACGCGGGTGGGGGGGGCGTCGCCGGGAAAAGTCGTCCTGGTTACGGATGGTTTTGGAATTTCGCCGCGCGGGGGCATAATCGGCAAGCTCCTTAAGTCAGATGCAGCGTCGTCAATAGCATGTCAATCAGCTTGATGCCGATAAACGGCGTAATCAGGCCGCCGAGGCCGTAAATCAAAATATTCTGCAACAGCAGACGGCCCGCGGGGAGCGGACGATATTTCACGCCGCGCAAGGCCAACGGAATAAGGGCGATGATAATCAGGGCATTGAAAATAACCGCCGACAGAATGGCGCTGGAAGGGGAGCTTAAGTGCATGATGTTCAGCCGGCCCAGGTCGGGATAAACCCCGGTGAACAGGGCGGGGATGATGGCGAAATATTTGCTGACATCATTGGCGATGGAAAAAGTGGTCAACGCCCCGCGGGTCATCAGAAGCTGCTTGCCGGCTTCGACCACCTCAATCAACTTGGTGGGGTTGGAATCCAGATCAACCATGTTGCCGGCCTCTTTGGCCGCCTGGGTGCCGGAGTTCATGGCGACCGCCACGTCGGCCTGGGCCAGGGCGGGGGCGTCGTTGGTGCCATCGCCGGTCATGGCCACCAGCCGGCCGCCCTGTTGATATTCGCGAATAAGCTTAAGCTTCGCTTCGGGAGTGGCCTGGGCCAGAAAATCATCGACGCCCGCTTCGGCCGCGATGGCCGCGGCGGTAAGCGGGTTGTCGCCGGTGATCATGACGGTTTTAATTCCCATTTGCCGCAGCTCGGCAAATCGCTCTTTAATGCCGTCCTTAACAATATCCTTCAGTTCAATGACACCCAGGACGTGCGGGCCTTCGGCCACCGCCAGGGGCGTACCACCGCGGCGCGCCACCGCCTCGAGCGTGGTCTGTACATCCGGCGGAAGGGCGCCGCCCTGCCCCTCGACGAATTGCCGGATGGCATCGCCGGCGCCTTTGCGAATGCAGCGACCTGCCAGGTCCACGCCGCTCATGCGGGTTTGGGCGCTGAACGGAACAAAAGCGGCGTGCGTATCGCCCAAGCTCCGCCCGCGCAGGTTATATTTGGATTTGGCCAATACGGCGATGCTACGGCCCTCGGGCGTCTCATCAGCCAGCGACGCGGCTTGGGCCGCGTCGGCCAATTTCCCGATGCTCACGCCAGGCGCGGGAAGGAAATCCACGGCCTGCCGATTGCCAAGCGTGATCGTTCCGGTTTTGTCCAACAGCAGCACATCCACGTTGCCCGCGGCTTCCACCGCGCGCCCGGAGGTGGCGATGACGTTTTTCTGAATCATGCGATCCATCCCGGCGATGCCGATGGCGGAAAGCAATCCGCCAATGGTGGTGGGAATCAGACAGACCAGCAGGGCGGTCAGAGCGGTCATGGTGACCGGCCGTCCGCGTCCGGCGGCGTGAACGGCGTAGATGGAAAAGGGTAACAGCGTGCCGCAAACCAGCAGGAAGATGATGGTCAGTTTCGCCAGCAGAATGTTCAGCGCGATTTCATTGGGCGTTTTTTGGCGTTGGGCGCCTTCGACCAGCGCGATCATGCGATCCAGGAAGGTCTCACCCGGATTACAGGCCACGCGGACGATCAACCAATCGGAAAGCACTTTGGTGCCGCCGGTGACGCTGGACCGGTCGCCGCCGGATTCACGGATCACCGGGGCGGATTCGCCGGTGATGGCGGATTCATCGACCGACGCGATGCCTTCGAGCACCTCGCCGTCGGCCGGGATCAATTCTCCGGCCTCTACCAGTAAAATATCACCCTGGCGCAGCCTGGCGGCGGGAATGATTTCGCTTTTCGCATCGCGGTGGGGCGCGGCCAGCTTTTTCGCCGAGGTCTCCCGACGGGCTTTGCGCAGCGTATCGGCCTGAGCTTTGCCGCGACCTTCGGCCATGGCTTCGGCGAAATTGGCGAACAACACGGTGAACCACAGCCAGAGGCTAACGGCGAAGATGAAACCGGCCGGCGCCGTGCCCTGGCCGAAGCACGCCCGCACCCATAAGCCCGTGGTCAGCAGGCTTCCGATGAACACCACAAACATAACCGGGTTGCGCACTTGGACACGGGGATCCAGCTTCTTGAAAGCATCAACGGCGGCGCGCCGCAGAATAGGCCCATTGAACAACGTCATAACTTCAAGCGCCATAAGATCAGCTCGGGTTATTCCACCACCGAGTCACAGATTACCCAGCGCGGGTCGCCGGGGCGACTAAACTGCGCCGCAACCAAAATATATAGCCCCTGGTCCGCACGGAGACGAAATAGTTTAGTCGCCCACAGCGACCTTCGGCGGATCGCGGAGTCGCCTTTGGAGACCTTGCCGGGGGTGGATTCTCCGCCGAAAACTCAGAGCCACCATCCCCGACAAGCATAAACATCTTCCTAACCGTTCACAGGGTAAAACGTGAGAAATCCTTCGGGAAAACCGCAACCCTCCGTCTTAGCGGCGGCATTCATGCCGCTCGCGCCCCGGACCTCCACCGGGCCAAGACCCGGGTCGCCGCGGGCGACTCGCTACGGCGAGTTGCGGTTTTTTTCCGGCCTGGCCGCGCCTGAAGCCCATTATCTGGGATCATCCATGCACCATTTGCAAATATTCCGCCACCGGCCCCAAGGCCAGCGCGGGAAGAAAGGTTAAAGCACCAATGATCACGATTGTCGCGACCAACCAGCCGACAAACAAGGCGTTATGGGTCGGCAAGGTGCCGCTGGAGACCGGCACAATATTTTTGCGCCCCAGCGAACCGGCCATGGCCAGAATCGGCACGATCAGCCAATAACGCGATATCCACATCGCCATGGCGCCGATCAGGTTGTAAAAAAAAGTGTCCGTGTTCAGACCAGCGAAGGCGCTGCCATTATTGTTGCCGACCGAACTGGCCCAGTAA
>JAJZKJ010000431.1 GCA_021804195.1 Acidobacteriota bacterium | reverse complement strand
CACGGTGCAAGCCTGGACCGAAAGCATGGCGGATGACTTGCAACAAGCCGGTGCGGGCGTACAGAGCCGCCAGACCATTCACGACCATCTGGAGCGCCGATGTGAAGCATTGCTGGCCAGCGCTGCGGCCATCTACCGCCCGTGGTTGGAGCAGTTGCGCTGACCGTTCAGGGCCGCGCAATGGCCTGCCCTACATACTGGCCCATCCAGTGCTCGATCTCTTCCACCTCACGGAGGTGCCCATACAGACCGATACGTGCCGAGAATTTTGTCACCGCAGCACCCTTGGTTTGCAGGGTGATCAGGATGGCATTACCCTCTGGATCGTAGCCATGCACTTCTACGGTATTGGGATTGATCTGTTTGGATCCGGTAAACCGCATCCCCGCCTGGGGCAGTGCCTTCTCCGCCGCTGCCGTGACGACGCTCAGAGATGCCGGGTAAAAAGTATAGTACGGTACGGGGTTGACTTGCGGAGCCCAACTGGCGGTGCAGCCACTCAACCCAAGAGCCAGCACCAAAGAAGCCACTGCAAGGCGTAAGGATAAGGTCATAGCATTCTCCATAGCGAAATTATGAGGCTGGTCCGGGGTGAACCTGGCTTTCCCATTATACGGCAAAAGACCGCGCAGGGGATTCCTTCGGGAAGGGACTCACCATGACGGCACCCCGCTCCCGGAGCAGGCATCGCGATCGGCTGGGCCGTGGGGTGTACCCCATTCACCACACTGGCATATCTGTGGAATTTTGCATCATAATGAGACGTAACTGGCTCAAGACGATATGAGGAGATAATGGCCATGAACACTGCACGCTGGTTAATGATTGCAGCACTGCCCCTGACGCTTGCGGGCTGCGCGAATAATCCCTACGCCACCAACAGCACTACGGCCAACACGGCGGGCGGTTCCCTGCTCGGCGCCGTCGCAGGCGCGGTCATCGGAAATCAAACCGGCTCGCCGCTGGCTGGTGCCGCCATCGGTGCCGGGCTGGGCGGACTCGCCGGTTACGGCCTCTCACACAGCCAGCAGCAGCCGGCGCCACAACCCGGCTATTATGCCGCGCCACAAGGTAACGTACCTTGCCCCTCCGGCTATGTGTGTACGCCAACGGCCCCGCAATACCAGCAGCCACCCGCCTGCCCGCCAGGATATACCTGCTCCCCGCAATAAGCGGAAACTAGAGAGGGTAGGCCGTCCCTCCGGCGTGCCAGAGCCGCGCCGGCAATCTCCACGATAAAACCGATAAGGCCCATAGCGGTAGAAGTCCCGGCAGTACAGACTCGTTGGCTGGCATTTCTAGCCTACAGCTTGAGGATAAACAGCCAACCCCTAGCCTTGCTTGAACTTTTCAAATACTATGGCCTAAAATGCAGGGATATTTCCAGACGGAGACCGCGCATCGGCAAACGTCCAGAACGGTTCCGACCAGGGGGAGACATGCGCGTACGGTTTCATCTGCGGCTTTTGAGGCTGGGGGCTTTTGGCCTTGGTGCCGCAGCACTAGCGGGTTGTGCGAGCATGCCTGATCATGTTGCGGGCCAGCCGCGCAATAGCTACGGTTCGGCCATGGCGAGATCGGGAGATTCCACCGGACAGGACTGCTTTGCCACCGCGCCCAACCTGAATGCCGCCTACAACCAGCCTTACGAAATCAACGGTCGCTGGTACCATCCGCTACGCGGTGACGCGGATTTCTCTGAAAATGGCATCGCCTCCTGGTACGACCGGCAGTCGTCCAGCGACGTGACCGCCATGGGTACCGCCTTCCACGCCCGGCAAATGACTGCCGCGAGCCGGACACTGCCACTACCTTCATGCGTGCGCGTCACCAACCTGAAGAACGGGCGCAGCATCGTCGTCCTGGTGAACGATCGCGGCCCCTTCGTGAGCGGCCGTATCATGGATATGTCCTATGGTGCCGCCAGCCGGTTGGGCATGCTCAGCCGAGGCACGACACCGGTACATATTCAGGTGATTCCCAGCAGTCCGGCACCTGGCGCACCGTTGCCCAGGGTACTGCCCGTGGTCCAACGCACCGTGCCCGGAACGGTACCCGCACCGGTCCCGCAAGCACCGGCGGCGATACCGATACCCGCCTATACCGCTCCCTCCACTGCCCATGCCAATGCCAGGCTGACGGCGGTAGTGGACGACACGTTTGCCAGCGGCCCGGTTCGCGCCATGCCTGCCGCCCGCACGGTCCCGCCCGCTCACCTTCCACCAAATAGGCAGGCCACCACCCATACTTTGCGACAGTGGCGGCAGACACCGCGATCTGAGCAAATCTATCTGGAAACAGCAAGCCCCATGCATCTGCAGACCGCGGTTCGTGAGCGCAGCAAACTGCAGGATTTCGGCATAAGCACCGCGCAGATGGTGCCGGTACCCTCTACGGCCGCGGGCGGGCTGTATAAGATCAAGATCGGTCCCATGGCCCCCACCGCCGCCCCGGAGGACTACGCGGCCAGCCTGCGACGCCTGCGCCTCGGTACCTTTGTGGTCAGCGAGCAGGAGGGTTAAAGGCGTCGGCGCTCAGCCTGCGCAGGGGTGGTTCCCTCCGTTCGCCGAGAATGGCCCAGACAATCAGAGCGATCCAGGCGATGCCCGACCAGCCGAGTACGATGTTCAATATCAGCACCCATAGAAAATACTCGTGGTGGCGCGCGGCGGCGATGATGCTGGGGATAAAATAGATCAACAGACCGAGTATGGCAGCCAGCAACCATACCACCATGTGCAAAAACAGCGCCGCAACGCCCAGTGCAATCAAGGCAAATATGGCAATGCTTATGGCGATCAAAGCACTCAAATCTCAGCTCCTTCCGCCTTCGCGGTAAACAATTTACGGATAATGGCATCTCCTGCCAGATTCTCACCGCTCAGGGCCAGCGCCAGCAGTTCCCCGCCCAACACTTCCGGAGAGATGATGAGGTCGACCCCGATCTGTCGCAGACGTTCCAGATGCTTGGC
>JAJZKJ010000430.1 GCA_021804195.1 Acidobacteriota bacterium | reverse complement strand
GCGGTGGTCAGCGTAAGCGCCGCATCATTAAGATAATCAGTTGATGAATCGTATGTCCGACTCTACGACTACACCCCCGCAGCGCCGGGACGCCGGCGATCTACTGGCTGTGGGCTTGGCGACAACCACTCTGATGTGGACCGTGGGTTACCTTTGCCGCATACCCGGTACTCTCGTGCCGGCGCCGATGGTTCTGGTGCTGTTGCTGACATTATTGGTGGCGGGCGGAGCGTGGGCGGGGGCACGGACATCGCGGGGGCCGTGGGGTGGCTTGGGCGCGGGTTTGATTGCGGGATTATTCAATCTGCTTATTCTGGGATCTCTCGGACACGACCTGACCACCGATCAACGGATCATCGACTTTTCCATGGTATGGGCGCCCATCTCCATCGTTCTGTGCGGCGCCCTGGGCTTGCTCGGCGGCTTGCTGGGGTCAAGATTCAATTCCGATCGGCGGCAGTCTATTGACGGGCGCGCGGCGCTTACGCTGACCACCGCACTGGCCACGCTGGTGCTGGTCATGGCTGGCGGCATGGTGACGGGCCTAAACGCGGGTCTTTCGGTTCCCGACTGGCCGGACACTTTCCAGTATGGCATGTTTTTCTTTCCGCTTTCCCACATGACGGGCGGGGTATTTTTCGAGCATACCCATCGCCTGCTGGGAACACTGGTGGGATTGGCCGTCCTGGTGCAGACAATTTACCTTTGGCGGCATGAACCGCGGCGCCGGGTTAAATGGTTTGCCGTTTGCACCCTGGTGATGGTGATTGTTCAGGGAATTTTGGGCGGGTTACGCGTAACCGGACATTTCACCGCCGCCCAGGTCCGTTCGGCCATGGATCCCAGCACGCGCCTGGCCATTATTCACGGCATTCTAGGCCAGATTTTTTTTGCTACACTCGTGGCGCTGGCGGCAATTTGTTCTCCCAGTTGGCGCCGAAATACTCCGGCGCAACCCACCGCCGCCTTTTTCACCGATCGTGTTTTGGCTTGGACATTGGTGGCCGCGTTGCTGGTACAGTTAACGCTGGGAAGCATTTTGCGGCACGTGGGCGTAATTCTGACCATACACATCACTGGGGCGGTCGTGGTGCTGTTGCTGGCTCTTTTCTGCGGCGCGCGCGCGTGGGGACTCCATCCTGATTCATCGATTTTGTCACGTCTGGGCGTGTGGCTGCTCATTGTGGTGACGCTGCAAGTGCTGCTGGGGGTTGGCGCGGTGATTGCCATCGGCGGGCAGGGACCGTTACGGCACCCCGATTTTTTCCAGGCGATGGTGACCACCGCCCACCAAGTTACCGGCGCAATTCTGCTGGCGATTGCCGTTCTTCTGACCCTTTGGACGCTGCGTCTGGAGTGTCCGCCGCCGGTGGGAGATAACGACGGCGCGGCTGGAATGCCATTAAACGCATGACATTATGCAAATTCGTAGATGCCCGGCAAATTATTCCGAGAAATTTATCGGCGTGAAACCAGGTCCCGATCCCTTTCCCGGACGGTGGCCCGGCGCAAAGCCCGGCGCTCCAGCCAAGTCAGGCTGTGCAGGCCCTTTTCGTGAACTTTGGCCAGAATTCCATCGATGCGCTCCTGCGCCTTGCGTTCCTTATGGTCCCGGCGCGTCGTCCAGCGCAGCCAGCGCCGGGTGAGTTTCCGCCGCTTGGATACCGGCAAATCATGCATCGGTACGGAGGAGGAAATCAGTTGTTCCAGGATTTCCGGTCCCTCGGCCCGCAACTGCCGCCACCGCTGGAAGGAGCTGAAAAACAGCAAACTCCACATCATCAGCATCACCAGGCCGGTCGCGCCGCCGGTATACAAGGAAAGCAGCCCCATGGGTACGGCGATTGCCATTCCCGCCAGGCAGGTCATATTGATGGCCCGGTAGGGGCCGGCCATCGGCCAAAGAATCGCCTGCAGGAGATAGGCGCCGTCGAACCAGTAGAACGGCAGCAGATTCACCATCGCCAAGGCCAGGTTTGTCCAGTAGAACAAGTACAAAAAGACCGCCAGTCCGCCCGCCTGCTCCGGAAGAAACACCGGCGTGGTCAGCAGCAGCAGCGGATTGACGAATATGGGAAGCGGAATATGCCAGTGAATGGAGAGGGTGGAACCCAATAACAGGCACGCGCCCAGGTTAGCGGCAATCCCGCCGCCATTGGCGATGAACGTTGGCCATGGCTCCGGTGGATGGCCGGGGGGAATCATGTTTCCAAAGGGCCCGATCAGAAAATCATCATGCCGGCCTCCCACAAACTGCGCTCCGAAGTGATGTCCGAACTCGTGCAGCAGCAGCGCCGCCAACATGGAAAAAATAAGCCAGAGACTTACCAACCAGGAACCGGTGCGCAACGCCGGCATCAGGTCGAAGGCGAACAACAGGAGAACCCAGAAATGCAGCCGCAGACGTATGCCAAAAAACTCTCCCAGCGGAAGCGACCAATTGAACAACGCCAGGGGATTATCAGGGAAGTATCTCGTGGAGTTGCCGCCACGATTATAATCGCGATCATGCCAGCTCATAGATCCCACCGCTTCATACCGTCCGCTTGCGATTCATTCTTTTCCGGGTCGGTAGCGACTCCTCGACCCGCTTGCCTATCCGTTTTGTCCTCGTAAGGTATTTTAACAACACAGCGATGGTTTTTCCGTCAACGATTTCGTTTCGTCGGACCATGGTGAGAGCCTGTGCTGGATTGACCGGCGCCACCGTAATGTTTTCATTTTCTTCCAGCGCCTGCGGGCCGGGTTCCAATCCTGCGGCGACAAAAGCGTACATTTTCTCGGTCAAAATTCCCGGCGAAGTGTAAAACCAGCCAAAAGGAAGGATTTCCGCCGCCCGGTAACCGGTCTCTTCTTCCAATTCCCGGGCGGCGCACGCGCCGGGATCCTCACCGGCTTCCAGCGTTCCCGCCGGTAATTCCCACAGCCGCTCGGACACCGTATGACGGAGATTTTGAATCATGATAATCGTGCCGTCC
>JAJZKJ010000014.1 GCA_021804195.1 Acidobacteriota bacterium | reverse complement strand
AGAACGCCGGAATAGGGCGATCCGGGATCCTGGCGCGGGCCGTAAACATTGAAATAGCGCAGGCGCACGGTGGAAAGCTGATAACTATGGGTAAAAGCCTGGCACCAGTCTTCACCGGCGAGCTTGCTGGCGGCATACGGCGAAAGGGGCCGCAGGGGCGAAGATTCCCGCTTGGGCAGCTCGGGAAGATCACCATAAACAGCGCAGGTGGAAGAATAAATCAACCGGCGGACACCACAATCCCGGGCGGCTTGCAGCAGATGAAAAGTCCCCTGCGTATTGACCGCGAACGACAGTTCCGGCGCGGTCAGGGACTGTGGAACCGAAACCTGAGCGGCCAGGTGAAAGACGAAATCCACGCCGGCGCAAGCCTGGCGGCAAACTTCCGGATCGCGAATATCGCCGCGCAGCAGTTCGATTCCGAGGCCGGAAAGGTTTTCCGCCCGGCCGGAAGAAAAATCATCGAGCACCCGCACCCGCTCGCCGGCAGCGAGCAGAGCATGGCAAAGATGCGAGCCGATGAAGCCGGCGCCTCCGGTGACCAGATTCAGCGGCGGAGCGGAGGTCATACCGGCAGTTGTTCCACCAGGGTTGCGGAGGCCGGCAGCAGGGGGGAAATCAGAGTCAGCAGCAATAATTTGAGATCGCCGCGCAGGGTGCGATGACGCTCGTAAGCCAAGTCCATTTGCTGCTTGCGGGGAAGCAGGATTTCGAGATAAAAGCGCTCGCGCTCGGCTGACGGCAGCGAGGCCAGCAGGCGAGACTCATGGCGATAGGCCAGGCTGGCCGGGCTGGTCAGACCCGGAGTGAGGCAGAGCAGTTCGCGCGAAATCACAGGCAAATTGGCGGGCAATTCCGGCCGCGGCCCCACAAAACGCATTTCCCCGAGCAGAATATTCCATAACTGGGGCCATTCATCGCAATGAATATTCCGCAGCCATGCGCCCAAGCGGGTGATGCGGGAATCGCCCCAGGCCGTTAATGCCGGGCCACGGCTTTCGGCGTTGACGACCATGGTGCGGAATTTCCAGAGGGTAAAAGGCCGGCCGTGGCGGCCCAGCCGGAGCTGCCGGAATAAAGCCGATCCCCGCGAGTCGAGACAAATCACCAAAGCAAGCAACAGCATGGGGAAAAACAACAGGAGTAACAGCAGCAGGGCGAAAATGCATTCCGCCCAGCGCGGGATGCCCGCCCTGGGCGGAACTGTATCAGGCGCGGAATGCAGAAATGCCGAAGCGGGGACTTTCATGGACAGAGCTGCATCAGCGGCAATTATGCGCAGGCGGCTTGCAGCGCTTTGACAGCATGCTCCTGATCGGACGCGGACAGTCCGGGGTACAAGGGCAAAGAAAGACAACGTGCGCAGAGACTGGAGGCGCGGGGGAAATCTTCCTCACGAAGATGGTATTTCCGGCGATACCAGGGATGCTGATGCAAAGGCTTAAAGTGGACGCTGGTTTCCACACCGAGCTCGCGCATGCGGCGCGAAACCGCCTCGCGAGTCCAGGGAATTTTGCCGAGATTCAGCAAGACAATCATCAGGTGACAGGCAGACTGCGCCTGGGGGTGGGATTCGGGAAACTGAATCTCAGGGCAGCCGGACAAATGGCGAATATATTCCGCGGCCAGGTTTTTTCGCTTTTGCCAGAATTCCATCTGCCGCCGCAGTTGGGCGCGGCCCAGGGCGGCGAGAGGATCGGCGAGATTGTACTTGTAACCCGGCTCAAGGACTTCATAGTTCCAGGCCAAGGCAGAGGACGCGGCGGGCGCCATGCCGTGGCGGGCCAGACGGCGGGCCCGCGCGGCCCAACCGGCATGCGGGGTGGTCAACATGCCGCCTTCACAGGTGGTCAGGGTTTTGGTGGCGTAAAAACTGAAACAAACACAGTCAGAGATGCCACCGATCCAGTCGCCGCCAAAGCGGGCCGGCAAGGCATGGGCGGCATCTTCGATGACCCAAAGATGATGGCGCCGGGCCAGATCGCGCAAGGCGGCGAGATCGGCGGGCTGGCCGGCAATATGCACCGGGAGCAGCACCCGGGAGCGAGGCGTGATCTTACGCTCCGCCTCGGCGGGATCCATATTCAGGGTGGGAAGAATATCGCAGAAGACCGGCGTGGCACCGAGGTGAACTATGACCTCCGCAGTCGCGGCGAAGGTGTTGACCGGCAGGAGAACTTCATCACCGGGCCCAATGCCGGCGACGGCCAAGGCGAGATGCAGGGCCGCGGTGCCCGAGTTCAAGGCGAGAGCATGCGGAGACCGCACGAAGGCGGCGAACTCCGTTTCGAAAGCCGCTGCTTCGGGACCGCTGGTAAGCCAGCCGGATCGCAGCGAGCCGGCAACGGCGGCGATGTCTTCTTCCTCAAGCGATGGGCGATGAAAGGGAACAGAGATCAAATCAAGAAAACAGGAATCAAACGCAATGTGTGGAGTTTATTACCAACCCAGGGCAGCGCGGTGATCGCGGTACCAGACAGCGGTTTCGCGCAAGCCCTGCGCGAGCGGCATTTCTGCTTTCCACCCGAGGCGGGCCAGGGCGCGGGAGCTATCCAGATACTGGCGGTCAATTTCAGCCCGCGTATCCGCCAGAATGCGCGCGGGCAGAACGGGAGGAAAGCCAGCTTGCCGGCAAGCCGTGGTGAGAGCCTGGATCAGAGCCAGCACCGAGCAGGGCCGGCCGGAGCCGAAATTCATCGCTTCGCC
Organism: Acidobacteriota bacterium; assembly: GCA_021804195.1. Next base: position 10,852 of record JAJZKJ010000014.1, on the reverse strand, counting down.
ATGGCTCTGCCCCGCCAGCACCGCGGCGGCAAAAAGCAGATAAGCGCGCACCGCGTCGCCCACATACATATAATCCCGCTCGGGCGAGCCATCACTGCGCAGCACCGGCGCCTCGCCGCGCAGGATGGAATGCAGGGTTCCCGGGACCAGCCGGGACAGATTCAAATCACCGGGGCCATAGAGATTGGCGCAGCGGGTGATACCGATGGGCAATTGATAGGTTTGGAAATAGGAACGCGCCAGAATTTCAGCGCAGGCCTTGGAGGCGTCGTATGGAAAGCCGGCGAGCAGGGGAAAATCTTCGCGATAAGGCAGTTGGGGCTGGGCGCCGTAGGCCTTATCGCTGGAAGCGAGAAGGAAGGCTTGCACCGGCTGGCGGCGGCAGGCTTCCAGCAGCCGCCAGGTACCGGCAATATTGGTCTCAAAGGTGGCGGCGGGGTTCTGGCGCGCCGGGCCCACCAGCGTCTGCGCCGCCAGATGAAAGACCACCGACACGGAATAGTCGGTGAGAATGCGCTCGTGCAGCGCCGGTTCTTCCACCCGACCGCGCACGACGACCAGGCTGCCCTCCAGACCGAATAACGCAAATGGCTCCGGCAGCGGCGCATCCCGCACCAGGGCGATCACGCGCGCGCCCAGCCGGCGCAGCGCCTGGCACAGATTCAGCCCCAGCAGGCCGGTTGCGCCCGTGACCAGCACGGGGCGATCGCGCCAAAGGCCGGAATCTATTCCGTCCAGATTTTCCAGGGCGCCTGATTGATTTCCCATAGCCGGGTTAGCTCCTGCTGCTCCTTATAAGTATCCATGCAGGCCCAAAAACCGTCATGCGGATAGGCCATAAGCTGGCCGGCGGCGGATAAGGCCCGCATGGGTTCGCCTTCGAGCGGCTCCCGCGGGCGCAGATAATCGAAAATAGAAGGCGAAAAAACAAAAAAACCGCCGTTAATGCGCTGCTCGAGGCGGGGTTTTTCCGCAAAGCCCGTCACCCGGCCATCGGATGCGATTTGCAGCATTCCGAAGGGAGAAAACGGGCGCACCGCGGCGAGGGTTGCGGCGCGATCATGGCGGATGTGAAATTCGAATAAGCCGTGAAGATCAATGTCAGACAAACCGTCGCTATAGGTGGCGAAAAAGACCGGCTCCCGCCGCAGATGCGATTCCACGGCCCGCAACCGTTCCCCGGTGGCGGCGGATTCACCGGTAGGCAGGCAGACAATCTCGCAGCCGGCGGGAAGAAGGGAACGGGAGGGAGCGAAAGCCTCCGCGATCTGATCTCCGCGATGGCCGGTCAATAAATAAAATCGCCGCACGCCAAAACAGGCGTAATAGCGGATTACATGCCAGAGAATGGGGCGCGGGCCGACGGACAGCAGCGGCTTGGGAAGATCATCGCCCTGGCCGCGCAGACGCAAACCCTGACCACCGCAGAAAATGGCAACTGGAGGCAAGGGCGAAACGGAAGCCATGGTGGTGAACGCGCAACGACCCGCTCAGGCAGAAATCGGGACGCGGCGGCCGGTACGGGCGGAGCGCCGTAAGCTATCCAGCACCTGCATGACGGCTACGGCTTCGGCCGGAGTGCCCAGATAAGGAGCCTGGCAAAGAACGGCATTCAGAAAATCTTCCCATTCCAATTGCCAGGAGGAATCCGGGCCCAGAAATTCGGCGGAACTGGTGTCGGGCGGTCCGCCCGCGGGCCGGCGGCGGTGATGGATCAAAGTTTCCGCACCGTAACTTCCCCCCAGGCCCTCGACGGACAGCGAGCCGGTCACGCCAAACACTTCCAGAGAGAACAGGTTTTTCCACTGCGTCCAACTGGAATGCAGGCTGGCCACGACGCCGCCGGGATAATGGAGCAGCGCAAAGGCATTGTCTTCCAGCGGCTGCACCGGCCAAACCGCGGTTTGCAGCAGGGCATAGACAGAATCGGGCATGCCCAGCAGCCAATGCAGTAAATCGAGCAGATGCACGCCCTGATCGAGCAACTCGCCGCCACCCGAGAGTTTTGCCTGGCCGCGCCATTCCTGTTCATAGCCCGGCCGGCCGCCATGGCCATAGCGGGCGCGAATATTGATGATCTGGCCGATATCACCGGCGCGCACCGATTGCACAAGGCGAAAGATGGCGGGGTGGTAGCGATGATTAAAGCCGAATTTCAAAGTCCGGCCGGCGGTTTCGGCCGCGGTCCGCAAACGGCGGCATTGACCGAGATTGGCGCCGGGCGGCTTTTCCATCAGCACATGCAAGCCGCGGCGGAGGGCGGCCTGGGCGATGGGGACGGCATGAAGATTGGGCGCGGCGACGAGCAGAATGTCGAGCGGCTGGCGCAGCAACGCACGCGCCTCGGCATAAACCGGGATCTTATAAAGCGCGGCCGCTTCCTGACAGGCCGCGGGATTGGGATCGGCGATGCCGGTCAGAACGACGCGATGATCCGCGGCCGCGATCTGCGCCCGGCGGCGGCCGATCAGGCCAAAGCCGGCGAGGCCGAGGCGAAGAACAGGAGACATTGTCAAGCTTCAATAAACTGATGACGCGGCTTGAGCGAAGGAAGCATTGACCCGCAAAGGCACACTTCCTAAACTAGCCACAATTTTGCTGCCCTCGTTTTCCAGCGTATAATGCATGCGCGGCATGCCATGGCTCAACATAAACTCCTCTAAATGCCGATGATGCCGCGGGCAATACAGCATAAGAAAGCCACCGCCTCCCGCTCCCACAATTTTACCCCCTAATACGCCATATTCACGGCGAACCAACTCATATAACTGATCAATATGACTAGAGCTTATTTTATTTGAAAGAGATTTTTTTATCACCCAATGTTCATGCAATAACGTACCAAATAAATCGTAATCTTCATTCTTTACAGAATCGAGAAAACGATAACCTAATTCCTTAATGGATAAAAGGCTCTCCGCAGCCTGATTGCGCTGATGCGGTCGATCCTTGAGGGCAGTGTTCTGATCCGCGAGCACCTCCAGCGCATCGCGCTGCAAACCTGTATAATAGAGATGCATATTCGCCGATAACCCAGCGATAGATCCGGCGCCCACTTGCACATTGCGCACGTCCACAGCCCCATCGCGGCCAATATCCAATGTAGTCAAGCCACCAAAGACAGCCATGTACTGATCCTGCTTGCCGATACCTTTTTTCAGGATATTCAATTCAATATGGCAAGCTTCCTCAGCGACTTGCTGCAACGAAACAAAATCCCTACGCAAATGATGCAGGGCTGTCAGAAGCCCAACCAAATAACAACTAGATGACCCCAGGCCTGTACCCCCAGGCAGTTCAGCCAGTGAAGAGATTTCAATGCTATTCTCAATGCCATGCAATAACAGCGCCTCGCGCGCCAGTTCATGTCGCAACTCGCGGGAAGTGTTTACAGTTTCACTTTGCGAATAATGCAGACGGACTTTTCGATCAATAATCGAAGGGTTCAACATGACATACATATATTTATCGATCGTCATGGCAAAAATAAAACCGCCATGCACAGAATAAAACGAAGGCAGATCAGTGCCGCCACCGCCGAGCGTGATGCGAAAAGGAGTGCGGGTTGCAATCATGCAAGCTCCAAATGATTATGCAAAATCAACTGCAATGCCTGTTGATATGTCTGAGGTGTATCCATGCCCAGGCAATAGCCCTCAATCGGGTAGACTTTCAAGACTTTGTCCTGCGCGAGCCAGAGCGGAAACACGTCCTGGCCAAAATCGAGTGGGTAGCTTTCAGGCAAGGCGGATATCCAAGCCGCAGGCAGGCAATAAACGCCGGCGGCGATGCGGTCTCCCGGGCTGGCGGCACGATTGCGGGTTTCCTGAAAGCCCAGTAAGCGATGCTCCGCGCCGGCTAATAATGCACTGCCGGCGATGGAGGTCGCGGAGTTAACACCCGACTCAAATACAGTCAGCCAGGCGGTTTCCGCAGCCGAACTCATGGCGAGATTCAGAAAGCGGCTCAGGTCAAAATTGAGCAGGTTGTCACCATAGACCACCAGCAGCCAGCGCCGCCACAATCCGGCCAGGGCACGGGCCGCCCCGGCGGTGCCCAGCAATTCGCGCTCGTGAGAATAATGGATCCGCAGGCCCAACTCGGACCCATCGCCCAGCGCGGCTTGAATGGCGGCGGCGCCGTAATGCAGGTTGGTCCAGACCCGGCGCACACCATGCCCAGCCAGCCAGCGCAAATTGCGAACCAGCACCGGTTCGCCCCATACGTCAATCAGCGGTTTGGGGCGATCGCCCAATATTTCCCGCAGGCGCTGGCTCTGGCCGGCGGCCAGCACCAGGACATCCAGCTCGGGCCATGCTGAACTCAGGAAGGTCACTAGCGTGCTTCCGCGGCGATGACATGGGTGCGGAGATAGGCGATGACGCGCCGCAGGCCTTCTTCCAGTGAAATTTCTGGCTGCCAGCCCAAAGCGCGGGCAGCGGAAATATCAGCCCAGGTGGTTTGCGCCTCGCCCGGCAAGTCGGCGGCAAATTGGGGCTTAATGCCGGTGTGCAACTGGGCCTCGAGCGCGGTATAAATTTCCCGCACGGAATGGCTTTTGCCCGAGCCCAGATTATAGACCTGGTCATCGGTGCGGGCATCGGTCAGGCACTGCAGATGAAAGCGGTTGACATCATCCACATAGACAAAATCGCGGCGTTTGGAGCCATCGCCATAGATCACCGGCGCTTCGCCGCGCAGCATCTTAAGAGCCATGGCGCTCATCAGCGGAGGAATGGTGCGGCGATAATCCTGGCGCGGACCATAAACGCAGAAATACCGCAAGGCGGTGGTGCGCAGGCCGTAAAACTCCCGGTACCCTTCGACGAACATGCGGTCGGCGCATTTGCTCAAGGCATAAAAACTGTGGGGCTTGTTTTCGGATTCCGGCGTGGGATAGACCGTGCTGCCCTCATATAACGCGGCACTCTCGGCATAAATGAGTTTGCTTACGCCGGTGCGGCGGGCGGCGTCCAACACATTGACCATGCCGAGCACATTTTGCCGTACGGTGGCCACCGGATCCAGCTGACAATCCCGAATGCAGTTTTTGGCGGCGAGATGAAACACAAAATCCACGCCTTCAAAGTACTGATAGATAAAACGGTCGGTAATGTCACTATGATAAAAACGCGCGGCGGAGGGAATATGCTCCCGCAAGCCCTGCGACAAATCATCCAGTCCGATGACTTCATGTCCCAGTCGGATCAAGTAATCCGCCAAGTTACTGCCGATAAAGCCGGCTATTCCGGTAATCAGAATTTTAGCCATGGCGGGAGCTTGGCGCGGCCGGACTGAAGTGGAAGACTCACAAACGGAAACCCGCGGCGACCGCATCATTATAGAACATGCGGACGGTTTCGAGCGAGTAAGCGTCCAGATCGTGACCTACCAGCGCCAGTTTCACGAGCATGTCATGGGTGACGGTAATCACGTGGCAGCCGGCGGCATCGGCATGGAATATATTTAAAAGCTCGCGCGGGCTGGCCCAGATCAGGCTGAGTTGCGGCTGCGCGGCGAGATCGGCGACGGCCTGGCGCACCATGGGAACCGGATCGCGGCCGGTGTCGGCGATGCGGCCGGCGAAAAGCGAAATGTAGCTGGGGGCGGAGCCGGCAAGCCAGGAGGCGGCCTGACGCACCTGCTGGTTGGTCATGAGGGCGGTGATGTTCAGCCGCGCGCCCCGCGCCGCCAGGGCGCGCACCACAGGCTCACAGGATTCGCCCCGGCTGTTGGTGATGGGAATTTTCACGTTCACCTGACCGCCCCAGGCAGCGATTTCCGCACCCTGACGAATCATTTCGTCCAGATCGTCGGAAAAAACTTCAAACGAAATCGGGCGGTCGGGAATCGCGGCCAGCACCTGGCGGGCAAAGGCGCGGTAATCCCTGATGCCAGCCTTGCGCATTAAAGTTGGATTGGTGGTAAAGCCGGAGATGGCCGGATGGGCATAGAGCCGGGTCATGCCCTCAAAATCCGCGCCATCGGCAAAGATGCGCACCCGAAGGGCCGCGAGCCGGGGCGTGAGGCTGGGCGTAGCGGCGAGTTTCATGACCATTTCCTTTCTACTGCCGTTGCGGACAGGCCAGTATTGCCGATTCGTGCCATTTATTTCAAACGGCGCAGGGTTAAACGGTCGCTGGCGGCAATGGCGGCAATCTGTTCCGGAGTCCAGTTGCGCCAGGCATCCCAGAGGGCGCTGATGTATTTGCCGGTCAAAGGCCGCGCGGTTTCGGAGGCGAGAAACCGGCACAGTTCGGCGGCGGGGCGGGCCGATCCTCCGCCGGATGGAGCGGAGGATGGAGGAGACAGGGGCGGGAGCGAGGTTGCGGCCATAACCTGATCCAGCATTTGTGTCCGCACCGCACCGGGGGCAACAATGTTGACGCGAATGCCCAGCGGGCGCAACTCTTCGGCCGTGGTTTCGGTGAAACGGATCAACGCCGCCTTGGAAGCACTATAGGCGCTGAACCGCGCCATGGGGCCGTCGCCGCCGCCGGCGAAATTGATGATGGCGCCGCGGGTCAGGCGTAAATGCGGCACGGCCAGACGCATCATCTGAAAAGTGCCCAGCAGGTTGACCTCGAGGGCCTGGCGCCAGTTTTCCGGGGAGGCTTCCCAAAAGGGCCCGATCGCGCCGAGAATGCCCGCGGCATTGATGAGGACATCAAGCCGTCCCGTCTGCTCGATGGCAGCAGTGATCGCATCCTGGCAATCGGCCGGCTGCGCGATATCGGCCGGCACGATGCGGCAACGGCTGGCCGGCAATTCCTCCGCTGTGGCTTCCAGCTCAGCCCGCGAGCGGGCAACCAGAGTCAGCGAAAAACCCGCCGCGGCAAAAACGCGGGCAATTTCCCGGCCGATGCCGCGGCCGGCGCCGGTGATGATGGCCGATGGCTGGACGGCGTTCATGCGGGAAGAGACAGAATCCAATCCGTGGCACGGGAGAGATCGGGCGCGGAAAAATCCGGAGCCGAGGCTACGGTTTGTGCGCCCACCAGAATGGCCCGGCAGCCGGCGCGGCGGCCGGCGATCAGATCTTTTTCCCGGTCGCCGATCATGAAACTGCGGCCGAGGTCTATCTGCCAGTCGCGGGCCGCATCCAGCAGCAGACCCGGAGCCGGCTTACGGCAGGCGCAGCCATCGCCATCATCGTGCAGGCATATACGGATGTCGTCGAGCGGCAGCCACTCGCGCAGGCGTTCATGCATGGCCGCGAGCAAGGCAGGCTGCAAAAACCCACGGGGAATCTCAGGCTGGTTAGTGGCGACGAGCAAAAGAAAGCCCGCCGCCTTCAAGCGGGCACAAGCCTCGGCCACGCCGGGCAGAAGCTGAAAATCTTCCAGGCTGCGGGGCGACTGGCAGACGCCATTTTTCCATTCCACGCGGTTGAGCACGCCATCGCGGTCGAGAAAAACGGCGCGCCGCAAATTTGGCATAGCGATAGTTTAATTTCTTATCATTATTAAGATTTGCTCGAATCAGCGATGTCATTCACATAATTTATGCCGATTCCCTCCACGAGATGCCGTGTAGTTTCCAAATCAGCATCAACCATAATGCGAACAAGAGTACGAAAGTCAGTGCGTGGCCGCCAGCCCAGCTTATTTCTGGCTTTACTTGCATCTCCCAAGAGAGTATCCACTTCGCATGCGCGATAGTAGCGAGGATCAATTTCCACGTATTCCCGCCAATCCATATTGAGGTATGAGAACGCTTCCTGCAAGAATTCACGAACAGAATGCTGTTCACCAGTGGCGATGACATAATCGTCAGGTTGAGGTTGTTGCAACATTTGCCACATCGCCTCAATGTACTCCGGGGCATAACCCCAATCACGCTGGGCATCCAGATTTCCCAAAAATAGCTTTTTCTGCAGGCCGTATTTAATCGCAGCAACCGCACGGGTAATTTTCCGGGTTACAAAGGTTGGCCCACGGCGAGGCGATTCGTGGTTAAACAAGATTCCACATGAGGCGTGGATTCCGTAGCTCTCCCGATAATTGACGGTAATCCAGTGCGCATAGACCTTGGCCACGGCATAAGGGCTACGTGGATAAAATGGGGTGGTTTCCTTTTGCGGAATTTCACGCACCATGCCAAACATTTCGCTGCTGGATGCCTGATAAAACCGCGAATGCAGCCCAAGATCACGCATGGCTTCCAATAAGCGAACTGTTCCTAACGCGACTGCTTCTCCAGTATATTCCGGGACGTCATAACTGACCCGCACATGACTTTGCGCGCCGAGATTATAGATTTCGCTAGGCTCGGATTGGCGTAAAATTCGATTGAGTGAGCTGGCATCGTTGAGGTCCCCATAGAGGAGGTGCAGACGTGAAGATGCATCATGGGGATCTTTATAAATAGAATCCAGGCGATCAGTGTTCAAAGAACTCGATCGCCGCACGATGCCATACACATCGTAACCTTTGGCAAGAAGAAATTCAGCCAGATATGAGCCATCCTGGCCAGCAATTCCGGTAATGAGAGCACGAGGCATAATTGAATTGAGGGAGTTGGGAGGCGATTTTACGGCACAATAGCATGGCTCTTCCACCAGGCCACAGTGCTCTGCAAGCCATCCTCAAGAGATATTGAAGGCGAAAAACTTAAGACCTGGCGGGCACGGCTGATATCCAATGTGCGGCGAGGTTGTCCGTCAGGATGAGAGTTGTCCCAAATGATTTCTCCGCGAAAACCAACCAGTTTCGCGATGATGGCTGCAAGATCCCGGATGGCAATTTCGCGCCCACTCCCTATGTTGACTGGTTCAGGGCTGTTATAATGAGCCGTCGCCTGCACAATTGCCCGGGCGCAATCATCGACATGGAGAAATTCACGGCTTGCATGGCCGGTGCCCCAAAGAGTAACCGAAGTTTCGCTCCGTTGCGTGGCGGAGTAAAACTTGCGGATCATGGCTGGAATAACATGAGAAGTTTCAAGGTCAAAATTATCATGGGGGCCATACAGATTGACTGGCAATAAATAAACACCATTAAACCCATACTGTTGACGATAGGCATGTAGCTGCACTAACATCATTTTCTTCGCTATGCCATAAGGCGCATTTGTTTCCTCCGGGTACCCATTCCAAAGGTCATCTTCCTTAAATGGCACGGGAGTGAACTTAGGGTATGCACATATTGAACCTACAACAACCATTTTGGGAACACAAGCCTGACGGGCAGATTCGATAAGTTGAATTCCCATAACGCTATTATCATAGAAGTATTTTCCAGGGCTAGCGCGATTCGCTCCAATTCCGCCCACCACAGCGGCAAGATGAATCAGGCAATCTGGGCGAGCGCGGGCCAAAAGTCTTTCACAGTTTTCCCAGCGCCGCAGATCAAATTCTTTAGATCGCGGCTCCAAGACTCTTGCGCCTGCTTGTTGTAAAAGCCGCACAACCGGTTTACCCAAAAAACCATGGCCCCCGGTCACGACAACTAATTTTCCTTGCAAGTCCTGCATTATTTGCTCATCAGGAGGGACATTTCTATCGTACATGAAAATTGTACAGCACAGCCAATTTTATATTTAGGCAAGATATATCGCCAATGCCCGGCCAAAGCCAGGGTCTTTGCGAATCGGGATGGATGCGGGGAGTCTGTTGTCGTTCATAGGCGCGGGACCTGACATGGTCCCCGAGTTTCGTCCTGCGATCTCGCATTATACTGCAGTGCGATTCAACTGCTAACGCTATTGGCGATGAGTAAAGTCAAGGCCGTTTTTCCACCTGGGCAATACATTTCATGGCCCAGCGCACTAAAATCATAACGTCGTGGATTCCCATTTTGTGGAGGATCGGGCTAAAAGGGGATGCGAGACCAGCAGATGCCAGAGGAGAGCCTGCATGGATTCCACGTGGGGAGTGATCCGGCCGGGCTCGACCGTGGGCACCAGCACGCAATGCCTGGCCACGCGGGCGGCAAAGCCACCGTCACGGCCCACCACGGCGCAGATCAAGGCCCTCTGCCGCTGCGCGTACTCCATGGCCGCAACCAGGTTGGGGCTGATATTCCGCTCGCGGTCTCCGCCCCCCACGGAGAAAACCAGAATCGCATCGGCCGCGGAGAGACGGCTGGTGCGCAGCCATGCGGCATAAACCGATTCCCAGCCTTCATCATTGGCGCGGGCGGTCAGCTCCGAGACATTGTCGCTGGGGGCATAGGCCTCGAGTTGGGCGATTTTACGAAAATCGCAGACGGCATGCGAAGCATGACCGGCGCCCCCGCCGCTGCCCAGAATAAAAAGCCGCCCGCCCTGGCCGCGGACTTTGGCCAGGGCCAGCGCCATGGCGTCGAGGGCGGCGGCATCGAGCAAGCCCAGGATTTCCATGGACTCGCGCAAATACTGCCGGGCAAAGGATTCGGAAACGGATTTCATCGTGTGAGGTCCTCGCGCACGCCCCGGCTCCGGGCCACTAATAACTGCGCCCGGAGCAGGGAATCAAAGGTGCCGGCGTCGGTCCACCATCCCTCCAGGATCGAATATTCCAAACTGTTTTCCGCCAGAAATAAATTATTCACATCGGTAATTTCCAGCTCGTTGCGATGCGAGGGCTGACAGCGGGCAATTTTTTCAAAGACGGATTCATCGTAGAAATATACCCCGGTCACCGCCAGCCGGGAGACGGGCCGCGCCGGCTTTTCCACGATATTCACGATGCGGCCATCGCGGATTTCGGCCACGCCAAAGCGCTCCGGATCGGGCACTTCCTTTAATAACAAGCGCGCGCCGCACGGCTGCCGCTCGAATGCGCGGCAATGCGCGGCGAGGGAATTTTCAAACAGATTATCTCCCAGCACCACGCAAATGCGATCATTTTCGGCGAAATCGCGGGCCAAAC
>JAJZKJ010000013.1 GCA_021804195.1 Acidobacteriota bacterium | reverse complement strand
GCCCAGTTCAGATTGAGGGCTGCAACTCGCCCTCATGAAGTTGGAATCGCTAGTAATCGCGGATCAGCTATGCCGCGGTGAATGTGTTCCTGAGCCTTGTACACACCGCCCGTCAAGTCATGGGAGCTGGTAATGCCTGATATTCCGAGCAATCGGGACTACGGCAGGACCGGTGACTGGGACTAAGTCGTAACAAGGTAGCCGTAGGGGAACCTGCGGCTGGATCACCTCCTTTCTAAGGGATTATTCTTAGAGTACGGGCTTCTTGCGTTCTTCAACTTAGTTTATTCAAAACGCCGTCATTTAAACCGAACAATAGGCAGTTCCTTGATTGCCAATGACCTGTTCGGCTGTGCCCTGCAGACATCACAGCGCTGCAGTGCCGCGAATGACGGAAATTAAGGTGGCCTCGGCCAACCTTAAGTTGTCGAACAACATTAGTCAGCGGAGCAATCCGCCCGTATACGTCAGAGCACTCTCGTCCGTCGGCTTGCAACAGCCGATGGGCCGCCTGCGGTAACGCAGCGATGGGTGGCGTCCTTCAACATGTTTGGCGAAAGCCAAACTCGATTGATGTTCCATGTTCACTGTTAATTAAAAGGCCGGCCGGTCTCTCACGAGACTGGCCGGTTCTTTTTTTGCACCTAAAGCTCTCCTCGCTCTCGCGCCACACGCTCTGGCTCTGCCTATCACCGCCCCGCAACGCCGTTCACCCCGGCGCGCGTTTGCCGGCGTCCCTGGCTCGCGGAAAAGATGAAACATCAATACAAGCTGATGCGTGTTCCGGTTTGCAAACCACTTCGGCGAGTTGTAGTGTGATGCACATGAACACTGCATGCGCTGCTACCAACATTATGCGTTTGTGCCTGGCGTCGTTGGTGTGCCTGGTGCTGGGAATTGCGGGACCTGTAAGTGCGGCAGGCACGCAGTGTTATATCGTTAAACGCGATGTGCCGTACCTTCAACCAGTAAACCTGGCGCAAAGCGGCGATTTATATTTGCCCAAATCGTCGGGTCTTCGGCCGGCGGTTGTTTTAATTCATGGCGGCGGCTGGAGCGCCGGCAGCAACCACGACGGCGCGGTGACTTTTCTGGCTCCGCATCTGGCTGCGCGTGGCTGGGTGGTGTTTAATATCAACTATCGGCTGGTCAAGCAGGGCGGTGTGTTTCCCAATGATCTGGAAGATGTAAAAGATGCTCTCGCGTGGCTTACGCTGCATGCCGCTCGCTATCGTATTAATAAATCGAAAATGGTACTGGTGGGCTTGTCTGCCGGGGCGCATCTGTCGCTGATGGCGGCTTATACCATTAAGGCCGGGCGATTTCCGGCGGTGCATTATCAGGCCGTTGGCTTGCATGTGGCTGCAGCCGTGGGTTTTTATACTCCGACATACGCCTCATACTTCACGTCGCTGCCCAAAAAATCCTGGGTGTATCGAACCATTGCCGCGTATGCTGATCCATGGTTGCGAAAGCATCCGCACAGCGGCTTAAAAACCGCGGCTCCGCTGTTGTATGCACCGGACGCAGTGCCGACGCTGTTGCTGCTGGGATCCGGCGACCGCCTTGTGCCACCGGCGCAGACATATGCCATGGCCGCTGCGCTCAAAAAGGCGTCGGTGCCCGTAAAAGTGGTGGTGGTGCCGGGAGTTGGCCACGGGTTTATGAGTTGGAAGTGCCCCGCGCGGGCGGCTGGGTGGCAGGCTCTAAAAGCGTATCTCCATCAAATTAACGCACCGGGCAATACGACGGGGGTAGGGCAATCTTTGCATGCGAAGCTGATAACGCATCCGTAGCGCCAAGCCCCGCGAAACGATCGCGGGGCTAAAAAATTAAGGATGATGGGGAGCGATTCATATGCCGGTGTATCATTTTGTATTTCACGCCTATGGCTCGTGGAATGCCGATCATCCGCGCGGTTATGTGCGTCGGGGCGAGCCTGGCATATTTGCCCCGAATACGGCATTGGGACGTTACCGCCGGGTTCTCACACATCATCAGCCTTATGAGTTCACCGAATTGCTGCAAACGGATTTACTGCTTGCCGGCAAAGAAATCTGCGGATTGAACAATTGGCGACTGCATGCGATTGGAACTGACGCCTCGCATCTGCATGCCGTGGTAAGTTGGTCTACCGCATGGAGGTTGCCAAAGTTGTTGCCATACTCAAACGAAAAATGAGCTTGCGTCTTGGCGATCGCGATGGTCAAACCGGTCGGCCCCGTTTTTCGCGTGGTTACTCGGCGACTCGCGTACGATCGGCCGATCATTTAAGGCAACTGTTAGACAACTATCTTGTCAGTCATCACGCTCTTTTCTGGCGCGAGGGCATGGCTTCGCCGCTGCGAATGCCCCAGCCCCGGCATCGAACCTGAGACCCTGTACGAAAGCCCCGCGAAGCGATCGCGGGGCTGACGGTGGGATCATTACGATGAGGCATTTTGCGGGGGCTTTTGCATCGTGTTGGCTTATCAGTTCCTGCAGCGTTACCATAATCCATGCTTGATGGGCGGCGACTGGGCTGGCCCACGGCCAATGAGGGCCTTATGGCAGGCAATGCGGCTTTACCGGCAGTTCGCCCGTCAAACGGGACTCCAAACTTTGCGGTGCCGCGCATTTCGCCGTGGCTTTGGCATTGGTTTGGGCGCTACACGCGTCGCTATATTGCCCGGCATTTTGACTCTGTGCGGCTTTTGCAAACAGCAGCGCCACCGCAGCTTTCCGGCCCTGGCGTGATTTATCTTAACCACCCGAGCTGGTGGGACCCCATGATTGCCCTGCTTTTAGCGCAGCAAATTTACCCCACGCGCCGGCACTACGCTCCCATTGATGCGGTCGGCATCGGGCAATATCGCTTTCTGCAGAAGATCGGTTTTTTCCCGATAGAGGTGGATTCGCGGCGCTCTGGCCTGCAGTTTTTACGCATTGCAGAGAACATACTTGGCGATAGCAACGCCACCCTCTGGATGACCCCGCAGGGCGCATTTAGCGATGTTCGCGTTCGCCCGCTGGCGCTGCGCCCGGGACTGGCTCATCTGGCGCACCGGCTTGGCCAGATCACCCTGGTGCCGCTGGCGATTGAGTACCCGTACTGGAACCAAAAACTGCCGCTGGCGTTGGCCGCATTTGGGCGAGCCATCCACACACAAACGCAGCCGCTACAACCCGTGGAAGAATGGCACAAGCTCCTGGCCGCCGAGTTGGAAAGCATGCAAAATACGCTCGCGGAGGCGGCTATGCGCCGCAATGCCGAAGAGTTCAGCATGGTGTTGCGCGGTCGCACGGGAATCGGCGGCATGTACGACGTGTTCAGGCGCACAGCCGCCGCCCTTACCGGTCGCACGTTTACCTCTGCCCACCATGATGGAGCCGCCAAACCGTCATGACTCTTGGGTTGCTTATTCTAAGTACTTTGTCATTGGCGGCCGCCGCCGTGCCTGCAATGCTGTTCCTGCGCAACTTGCCGTTGTTTTATCAACCGGGCGCCCCGGTGCCTGCGGGTGATGGCCCAGCGGTTTCGGTATGCATTCCGGCGCGCAACGAAGAGGCTGTGATCGCCCGTGTTATTGAATCGGTGCTGCAAAGCAACTGGCCAAAATTTGAATTGCTTGTTCTTGATGACAACTCCACGGATGCCACAGCCGCCATCGTCAAATCATTTGTCGCCCGCGATAACCGCGTTAAACTCCATGCGGCGCCGGCCCTTCCGCCCGGCTGGTGCGGCAAACAGCATGCCTGTTGGGTTTTGGCCGGCTTGGCCGCGTATGAGGTGTTGCTGTTTCTGGATGCGGATGAATGGGTTGAGCCGCAGGCGATAGGCTCTATTGTGAACTCTCTGCAGGCTTCGCCTGCCGGTCTGATCAGCGGCTTTCCGCGGCAGAAAACCGTTACGCTGATAGAAAAGCTCGTGCTTCCGCTGATTCAGTTTGTGCTGTTGGGCTTTCTACCGCTGCATAAAATGCGTCAGAGCGTAAGCCCGGCATATGCCGCTGGTTGCGGGCAGCTTTTCGCGGCCAAAAAGCAGGCGTACTTTGCCGCCGGCGGGCATCAGGCGATAAAAGCCTCCCGGCACGACGGCCTGAAACTCCCGAGGGCGTTTCGTCGCGCCGGCGTCATGACAGATGTATTTGATGCCTCACAGCTCGTCACCTGCCGCATGTATCTATCGGGGGGTGAAGTGTTTACGGGCCTGGCAAAAAATGCGGTCGAAGCAATGGCCGCCCCTCGGCTGATTGTTCCCGCGACGGTTATTCTGCTGCTGGGGCAGGTTGCTCCGTTTGTGTTGCTGCCAATTGGCGTGGCATTGGGCGATCCGTGGGCCGGCGCCATCGCGGCGATGGCAGTGGTGCTGGCGTGGCTGCCGCGATGGGTTGGCGTACGTCGTTTTGGCCAGTCCGCGTTGGGAGCGCTGCTGCATCCGCTTGGGATAACACTGTTGCTGAGCATTCAGTGGTATGCGCTGCTGCGTCATGTGATGGGCAAGCCAGTGTCCTGGAAAGGGCGTGCGACCTGACGGCCTGCGTGTGCGAATAAGTGAAATTGTTCATGTTGCCACGCCCCGCGAAACTATCGCGGGGCCGATGCGTGCCGGCAAAAATAAAAAGCCGTGTGGAGGAGGGTAATTCCACACGGCCTGGCGGAGGAGGAAACGAGATTGGTGTGCACGGAGCAGATCTATCCTGGTACAGGCCTCCAAGCTGACAATCCAAAAGGAGAGGTCTGCACCATGCACCAAATTTTTCTGCTCTCCCGGCGGGTTGCCTTCAACCCGTTACGCTCTTGTATATTGCAAGCCGCGTGCCAGAAGATATTTTTGTGTGGCCCGTTTGGCGTCTTGGGGGGCGATGTAAGCCCACAGGCGGCGCCAATGCCGATAAAAACCGATTCAAATTGAAGCTAAACCAGCATTTTGCCCAAATTTTAGGTGCATTTGGCCCGTCGCCAAAATCCGCTGCGTCAATTCCATGCCCAATAACATCGCCCGTGGCTAAGTGCATTGGTTAATTTGCGGGCAGAGCCGGCGTCATGTGCCCGCGATTGCGGCACTCACAGGGTAACCTTCGAGGATAGCCGCTGTCGGCATTGCCGCCGCCCTCAGCGCCATGCGTGATGATCTTGGTTGGCTGGCCACTAACCGCATCAGCCGTTATTGTTATGCTGCCATGAGTAAAGATAAAACTCCGAAAGTATTGGTTGTAGATGATGAACTGGAACACGCCGACGCCATCAGCGAGGCGATTGTTCGCATCGGTTATTCGGTTCGCCAGGCGCATAACCTCGTCGAGGCCCGCAAAGCCCTGACAGATGATGAGTTCGACCTTGTCATTACCGACCTGCGCATGGACAACAAGCGCGACGGCTTTGAACTGCTGCAAACCGTCAAGCAGAACCATCCACTCACCGAGGTAATTGTTGTTACCGCCTATGGCGACGTATCCATAGCGGTGGAGGCCATGCGCGAGGGCGCGTATGACTTTATTCAAAAGCCGCTGGACCTGGACTTAATTCGCTCGCAGGTGCGCCGCGCCGGTGAAAAGGTGCGTCTGGCCCGGCAGAACAGCACCCTGCAGCAGGCGCTGGATCATAAATTCGGTATGCCGGGCATTATTGGCAACAGCGACTCAATGAAGCGCACGCTTCATCTTGTGCGGCAAATAGCGCCAACCAACATCAGCGTGCTGATTTTGGGCGAATCGGGCACCGGCAAAGAGCTTATAGCCCGCGCACTGCACCAGAACTCCCGGCGCAGCGGCGGACGGTTTGTAGCGCTCAACTGCGCCGGCCTGAATGAAAGCACGCTGGAGGATGAGCTTTTCGGCCATGTTCGCGGCGCGTTTACCGATGCCCGCGGCGACCGCATGGGCCGTTTTGAATATGCCGACGGCGGCACGCTTTTTTTAGATGAAATCGGCGATATGCCTCTGACCATGCAGGCCAAGTTGCTGCGGGTTTTGCAGGATCAGCAAATTACGCGGTTAGGTTCCAACGAGCCGATTCAGGTGGATGTGCGGTTTGTGGCGGCCACCAACAAAGACCTGGAGCACGCGATAAAAGAGCGCGAGTTTCGGGATGATTTATATTTTAGAATTAAAGGGGCCACCATCCGCCTGCTGCCGCTGCGCCTGCGCCGCGAAGACATTCCGCCGTTAATTCAGTATGCCATTGAACGCAGCAGCGCCCGCATGGACAAAAAAATCGAAGGCATAGATGCCGACGCCCGCAACATGCTTATCGCCTATGATTGGCCGGGCAATGTGCGTCAGCTTGAAAACGTTGTCGAAAATATGGTGGCGTTGGCCAATGGCCCAAGGCTTACCGCAGCCGATATACCGCCCGATTTACTGGGCCGCTATTCCGTCGAAACCGTCTCCACAGCGCTGGTGCCGGTGGGCCAAAGCTCGCAAACGACGGCTATCACCAGCCTGGCGGGCATGAACCTTGCCGAGCTGGAGCGCCAAGCCATTGAACGCACGCTGGAAATGGTCAACGGCAACCGCGAGCAGGCGGCCCAGATGCTGGGTATTGGCGAGCGCACGCTGTACCGAAAGATAAAAGAATATGGCCTTAAAGAAGAGTGATTGCGGTCTTACTTGAAAGAAACGTAATGAACGACTACCGCGTGGGTATCGGCTACGACTTGCACCGAACCGAGCCTGGACGGCCGCTTGTGCTGGCCAATGTTACGGTGCCGCACTCATTTGGCCTTGCGGGCCATTCCGATGCCGATGTGGTGCTCCATGCGCTGATAGACGCCCTCACCGGAGCCGCCGGCCTGCCCGATGTGGGTGAAATGTTTCCGAATGCCGACCCGGCATACAAGGGGATAGATTCGGCCCGGCTGCTGGCCGGCACGCTGCAGCGTCTGGCGCAAACCCGGTGGCGCATTGTAAATGTGGATGTGGTCATTATAGCGCAAACGCCCAAGCTCTCGCCGCATAAGCCCGCCATGAAGGCTCGCCTGGCCCAACTGCTGGGCATTGAGCCGGATCGCATCAACCTCAAGGGTAAGACCAACGAACATGTTGACGCCGTTGGGCAGGAAAAGGCCATTGCGTGTCATTGCGTTGTTTTGCTGGCGGCGAGCTGACGCGGTTCATGCGGCTCAAGGAACAAGCCATGCGTATTTTGGGCATAGACCCCGGCCTGCAGCTTACCGGCTACGCCCTCGTGAGCGTGGTGCGAATGCGGCCGCAATTAGAGGAAGCGGGCGTCATTCGGCTGGCGCGTCATAAGGATATCGCCCCGCGGCTGGATGAATTGCACCGGCAGGTGGCGGCATTGCTGGGCGAATATCCGTGTGATCGTGTTGCGGTCGAGCAGCTTTACGCCCACTATAAGCATCCGGCGACGGCCATTCTCATGGGGCATGCGCGCGGCGTGATTTTACTGGCGGCGCAGCAGGCGGGCGTGGCGGTGGTTAACATGCCCAGCACGCTGGTGAAAAAAACGATTACAGGTAATGGGCATGCTTCCAAGTCGCAAATACAGCGCAGCGTGGCGGCATTATGTAAGCTGGCCAAGCCGCCGTCGCCTCCCGATGTGGCCGATGCCATCGCCATCGCCTGGACGCTGGCGCGGCAATTGCCGGCGGCTGGCAGGCGGAGCGGCCGCTGGGTATAAACAGCATCATGAATACCGCTGCTGCTGAAATTGAAAAGCTTCGTCGGCAAATACGCCATCACGACCAACTTTATTATGGCGATGCCCGGCCCGAAATTACCGACGTACAGTACGATGCGCTTGTTCGCCGTCTTGGTGAACTTGAGGCGGCTCATCCTGAGCTCGTTACGCCCGATTCTCCAACGCAGCGCGTCGGTGCTGCGCCGCTCAAGGGCTTTACGCAGGTGCGCCATGCCCTGCCCATGATTTCCATAGACAACACATACACCCCTGGCGAACTTGTCGCGTTTGACGCACGCGTGCGCAAATTGCTTCTGGCGTCAGGGGTGGGTGAGTTTGAATATGTGTGCGAGCCTAAAATTGATGGCGTATCACTTTCGCTGCGGTATGAAAAAGGGAAGCTGGTGCAGGCTGCCACACGCGGCGATGGTGCCGTGGGCGACGATGTTACAGTCAATGTTCGTACTATTAAAAGCATTCCGTTATCGCTGGAGCTTGCCGGCAAAGAGCATGGGCCATTTGTCATGCCCGCTTCGGTGCCGTCGGTGGTGGAGGTTCGCGGGGAAGTGTTTTTAACGCGGCAGCAATTTGCCCAGATCAACCAGCAGCAGGAAGAAGCCGGCGAAGAAGCTTACGCCAACCCGCGTAATACCGCTGCAGGAACGCTTAAGCTCCTGGACTCGCGCGCGGTGGCGGCCCGCAAACTGCAATTTTTGCCGCATGGACAGGGCGCGGTGGAGGGCTTTGAGTTTACGAGCTATAGGCAGTGGTTGGCGTTTGTGGCGGCCGTTGGTTTTGGCCAGCCGCCCAACATTGCCGCGTGCCGAACCATTGACGCGGTACAGCAGTTTATAGATGCGTTTGCACAGCAGCGTCGGAATTTGCCGTTTGATACCGATGGCGTCGTGGTAAAAGTAGATTCATTTGCCCAGCGGCAGGTGTTGGGGGCTACCGCGCGGGCGCCGCGATGGTGCATCGCCTTTAAATATCAGCCCGAACAGGCGCGTACCGAATTGGCTCGTGTGGTGTTTCAGGTTGGAAAAACCGGCACCGTTACACCCGTGGCCGAGTTTGCGCCGCCGGTATTTATCAGCGGCACCAAAGTGTACCGTGCCAGTCTGCATAATTTTGATGAAATAGCCCGCAAAGACCTTCGCCTGCACGACCAGGTGCTGGTCGAAAAGGCCGGCGAAATCATTCCTTATGTGGTGGGTAACGTGCCGGAGGCTCGGCCAGCACACGCCCAGGCCATTGTACCGCCGGAGCAATGCCCGGTTTGCCATGCGGCCACCGAGCGCGACGGCGGCTTTGTGCGCTGCACCAATCCCCACTGTCCCGAAAAACTCGCCCAAAAGCTGCGCTACTTCGGCGGCCGCAACCAGATGGATATCGAAAATCTTGGTCCGGCCATTGTCGAGCAGCTTATGCAGGCCGGACTGGTAAAGCGCTTACCCGATTTGTACCGCCTAGACCGAACTGCGGTGGCAGCGCTTGATAGAATGGGCGAAAAATCAGCCGATGGCCTTCTGTCCGGTATCGAAGCAAGCAAGGGGCGCGGGCTTGAGCGGCTGCTGGCGTCGCTGGGCATTTTGCACGTAGGCACGCGCACCGCGGTGGATATTGCGCGGGCCTTTCCAACGTTGGACAAACTGGCAGCCGCAGGCATCGAGCAATTTCAAGCTATAGATGGTGTGGGCGACGTGGTGGCGCAATCGGTCTGGAGTTTTTTACATGAGCAGGGCGGCCTCGAACTGTTGCGCGAGCTTCAAGCCATGGGGGTATCCACTGATGCGGCAACCTCTGCCGCGGCGGTCGGCGGCGGACCGCTGGCTGGAAAAACCATTGTTGTGACTGGAACGCTCGAACGGTTTTCACGCAGCGAAATCAAAGCTGCCATAGAAAGGCACGGCGGCACGTCCAGCGACAGCGTAAGCAAGGCGACATCATTTGTGGTGGCGGGCGCCGAGGCTGGCTCTAAACTGGCCAAAGCAGCCAAGCTTGGCATTGAAGTCCTTGATGAAGCCGAGTTTTTGCGTCGCATAGGCGAGAGTGCGGCGTAGTCGGTACGCTCTGCGAGTGTTGTTGCCGCGCCAGGGGCATCAATCAAGGCTGGGCTATTTGATCCGCCGTGATTTTAAGCTCTGTTGCCGCAACAGCGGCCGGGCAATCGAGCCGCGATGCGCGATGGCCGATCTTTTTGCTATCGCCGCACCACGGATCAATGACCATGCTTGTACGAATTACTTAACCGGCGCAAGCAGCACTTCGAACCAAGTTGAGATGTTCGCCTCTGCGGGGACAGATTTAGTGATCGTCTGTGATGCGCCATTGCTTGGAGGGCAATCGTTGAAGGGTGAGGGTTTGGACCAGCCTTAGACGAGCGGCTCCGGCTAACTGCCAATTCGCCGCCAAGCGTGCCCGCCAATAGCCGTTTGTTTGCCGTTTAAGGGTCAGCAAAGCGGTGTAGCCATTTTGCTCGAGAGCTTTTGGGAGCGGCAGGGCGGTAACACCGTCTCTTAGCGGTTGCGCTTCATGCAACAATTGTCGCAGGAAGAATAGCTCGGAAACATTGATCGCATCAAGTTGATCTCGCACAAGGGTGTGTTGCGTGTGCGATGCCTGCCTGATAATGGCTTGCGCTACCAGTGCTGCAAACGCACCGAAAAAAGCCAACAGCAAAATGGTGAACATCAGCGTAAACCCGCGAGGACGGCGGCCTCGAGCGGCGGCACAAACGGATTGCGGCAGGGTATTCATGGCTTGGCCTCCAAAATCATTCTGGCCCGCTCAATACGATTTGTCAGCAGCACAGTGGAATGCTGGTGTGGGGCGTCCCGTGTAACTTTTACACCCACCACGGCGGCCATAAACCGAATCTTGCCACACGGCCAAGAAGCTGATTGCCAATGGCCGGGTCTTGATGTGTCCATGCCTACTTTCCGTGAAAGATTACCCTTGACGATTTTCCAGATGATATGACCCCCTGGTGACGTGCAGAGTAACTGATGCGGACCGATGACCTGAACGCGGTAGGCATCTTGTACATCGCTGGCCAAATGACTACGCGCGGCGAGCCATGCATCCGTCTGGTTTTCGTAAGCGGTTGTTTTGGCCATGGAATGAATCATGGTCACCATTAATGGCCCGGCAATCAGGGAGAAAACCGCCAACAGGATAACTGAAAAAAGCATCTCCATGATGGTAAATGCCCGGCTTGCGGGGCATGTGGCATATCGGCGTCTCTGGTTCATCATAGTGCAGCCCTCGCTTTGTGCTGTTGCGCCGGACCGGAGGCGGCGGGACCGCGTAACAGCGACTCCGCGTGTGCGCGGAGTTTCTGTAATCGTAACGTATGCCGAATTGACTTTACCGGCACCAGGGCGATGGTTTGAACAGAATGTGTATTACGGCCTTGGCTGATGACAATCCAAGCCAGGCCGTCAGCGGTGGTGGGCGCCAGCTGCTTAATGATCAGGTGATGTGGCAGCGCTTCGGCATGGCCTTGAATAAGCTGAGAAAGTATCCGTTTTTGCTCGTAAGCCGAAGCACGCTGACTTCGCATGAAATTGTCGGCGTGGTTGGCGTGCCATAACGTCGTGGCAAAGAGTGTGGCGGCAATGCCCACCAAAACAATGGACAGGCATATCTCAAGCATAATAAAGCCGCGCCTCCTCATCAAAAGCCACCTTTCGCCTCGAGAAACTTAATGTATTGGACGTAAGGTATAAAAACGTAGAGCGCAACCGCCAGCGCGCCCGCTCCAAAAATAATCGCCGTAACCGGAATTGCCAATGATTTGGTCCACTCCACCGCGGCGCAATATTTAGCACGATAAAAGCTCTCGACATAGCGTAATGCGCTTGCCAGGGACCCCGCTGGCAGGCTGGGTTGGTGGTGACCCACGCCTGGCTTTGTCGGGGTACCGGTGACAAGGTTGCGCACGGCCCTGGGTACGCCGGCCTTTCGCAGCACCTTATAGGGCGAAGCGCCGCGATGAAGCAACCTCATGCCGCGGAGAAGCCGACGGCGAGCGGACAAATTAGTTTGGGCATGTGCGGCCGCATCCAATGCGTCTGGAAGCGGCAGATTGTTTTCTACAGCACTCGCCAGTATGCCCGCGGTAATGCTCCAGGACTGCCAGCGAGCCAATGATCGCATCGGCGGGAGCCGCCAGCATATCGCCTGGCGCAGCCTGCGAACAATCTTCAAGCGATAGTGGCCGCCCGTGAGCGTCATTCGCAAAAAGTACGCCCACGCCAACCACTGGGCTGTGGCGGCCATGTCTCCAATGAAATGGCGGCCCCAAATTCGGGAAAAATAAAAGCCAACGTCCGAAACGGCCGTGAACAGCGGCCCCCAACGCTGGTGGATATCAAATAAAAAAATGCGATGGTACATTTGGTATGCGCCAAGCTGAAGGAGGAGAATGAATGGCAGCAGCAGCAGGATGCTCATTATGAAGGGCAGCGTAATTTCGTGTCGGATTGACCAAGATTGGGCAGGGCGTTCGAGCTGACATAGCTCAGATCGTAAAGTGCCCCTTTGTTCCGCAAGTTGTATATGTTCTATGAGCCGCGCTGCTGCCCAAGGTGCCGCCATCTTGATGCTTTGTGCCAGTGTATATCCTTTTTCAAGCCATCGGGCGACGTCCTTTAGCAGGCGGGCGACTTTACGGGTTTCGCCGACCGTTGCGGCGTGAAGGTATTGTGGAAGTGGTGCGCCACAATCAGTGGCAATCGCCAAATGGCAGATAAGTCGCCGTATTCGCTTCTGCCGCACGAATTGCATGGTGAAGCCAGCCGGAATTGCGAGATACAGGAGAAATGGCGCCGGCCGCGCAATGTGATAGAGGACGCCATCAAGCAGGGCGATAATAAGCATCCAAAAAATCAATGAGTCTCCCGCCATGAAAGCGAGACGCCAGCCCCATGCCAGTCTTGGACCGGGCCGGCGCGTAGGAAACATCGGTTTGATGCTTTGAATTGCGTACTGATCACTCTGTTCCATCATCAGCCGGAACCTAATCCTTTTAGAAATATCACCATTGGTTCAAGCAAAAGCACCATGGTTAACCCTATGCTCATGGCCATCAGCACGAGCAGCAGCGGTGTCATGACCGCTGGAATGACGGCGGTACGGTATTCGGCCTGACGCTGATAGGCTCCGCTGAGCGTCCGCAGAGTCGCACGCAATGAGTTCTGGCGGATACCAAGGACGATAACGCGCGGCACGCTGGGAGGGAGCAGCCGCCCCGGCCAGCCAGTAAACTCTCGGCCTTGAGCCAATGTGTTGATAAGGTCTTTTGTGTCGGCCTGAAGCATGGGCGAGCCAACGGATGAGGCCGCGAATTCAAGTGATCGGGGCAGATCGGTATTTGCCTCCACTGCCACCCGCAGGGCATCGCACCATTGCGCCACCAACGCCATCTTTAAGGCCGGACCCGCCAGCGGCAGCCATCGTGCTGCCCAATCACGAAGCGAAAGTCGCTTTTGAGACAGATTGATTGCCTGCACAAGCACGGCAAGCAACAACGCGGCGAGCACAATACCGATTGCCATAAATGGCAGCCAATGCAATACGCCCACGATAGCGGTTTCTTGTGCGGCGGCGGCAGACGCCTGTGCATTGCTTTCTATCACTCGATTGAGTCTCGCGGCGCTTATAGCAAACGCGCCCAATTTCGGCACAATAAACCAGCCTATAAAGCACCACACCATCAGCAGGGCGGCAAAAATTGCAAGTGGGTATGCCGCCGCTTCGCGCAGGGCCTGGCGAATTTTGCCGACCTGCCGTGCATGATCTCCAAAATTGGCCAAGGTTGCCGCGAGCGCGTTGTTGTCAAGCCCCGCCTGAACCAATTGGGTGTAAGCCTGGGGAAAAGACTTTTCATGCCGGGCCATTGCTTCGGAGAGCGACTTTCCCGCCGCCATGTCGTCGGCAACTTTTTGTACCGCCTGCCGCCGCACAAACGCCGAC
>JAJZKJ010000429.1 GCA_021804195.1 Acidobacteriota bacterium | reverse complement strand
TTGTCGTACCAGCCCCATATAGGCTTGCGGTAGGCAAAGCGCGTGGCCAGCTCTTTGGTGAGGTGGGAGTTTTTGTAGTTCCAACCATCAAAATAATACACGCCCACCGTGACGGCTGGCCGGGGGTGAGCATAGGTGTTCGGGGCTCTTGCCCCAAGGCCCAGGAAAAGCCCCAGTCCCAGGATACAATTGCGAAACGAGCGTTGCGTAAAAAAGTTCCTAACCATGCCTATGCGCAAGCCAGCGGAGGCGATGGACTGGATATTCGCTGGCGTCACGGCGTCAACGTCGATGCCCGCAAAACGGTTGGCCTTGGCGAAATCAATAACGGTTTGCAGGTCGCGTTGCCATGCGGACGCGATGCGGCGAAAGCCGATCGGGAATTTTCCGGTACGGGTGTGACTCATGGGATTTTTCTTTCTTACTGGTCGCTGGTCGGGCCTGTCGAGGCAGCGTTGTAGGGTTAAGTTTATTTTGTATCATCCGGTTTTCTCCGTCGTTTTCCGCGGCCGGGCGGCTGAAATCGCCCGTGCTATTCGCACAGGCCGACCATTGATTGATACATGTCCCCGCTGATTTTTGATGAGGCCGCCCGCCATAAATCCTGATTGAACATTTCCAACGAAAAGTATCCCGTATAGCCGAATCGTTCGATGCGGCGCACTATCTCTTTTACGTCCAGACAGCCCCGGCCGGAACCGGGCAATACGCGATCGTCATTGCACTGGCTGTGTTCACCAGGCTTCGGCAGCATGTCGTTGATATGCACGTGCTTGAACAGCGCCACACTGGCTTGATCAATATCTTCCAGCTTACTGCTGGTGCAATGATAATGAGCCGTATCAAAGAGGATGCCCACGCGCGGATGCCGTGCGGCTTGCGCCACCAATACCGCCGACCGCAGGCTCTTAACTATCGGCGACCAGTTGAATTCCACCGCCAGGGAAACGGTCTGCGGAAACTGCTCGACGAGCTTAGCCAGGGTTTGCCCAATCTCACTCAACGCCTCCAAGGTGTTTTCCGCGGGTCCATCCGTGCCGACGACCATCGCGCCGCCGCCAAGCTCATCCAGAAGCCGCGCATTGGCCGCCAGCAGCTGATGATTCGCGCGGCGCCGGGCGTCGTCGCTGAAGCATTCTACCGGGCATTCAAAGCCACCGCGGCATTGCAAGCCCAGCGAAGCGAGCAGTTGCCGCAGGTCCGCGGACCGGCGCCCCTGCGCTATCCAGCGTTTCGCTTCGCCGAGTTGAAGCTCCACGTTGCGGAAACCGGCGG
Organism: Acidobacteriota bacterium; assembly: GCA_021804195.1. The sequence goes on along the minus strand of JAJZKJ010000429.1, from coordinate 1,716 downwards.
CGGCATACGAGCGAAGTTTTTCCTCCAGCGGCTCAGCCGGCATGGTGGAAACCGTGGCGATGGCGATTTGTGTTCGTTTCACTGCCTTGATTTTCCTTTCTAAAAAGTTGATAGCCAAGCTGTCGGCCAACTTAGACGCAGTGGTCTGCCGCTGGCGAAGGCCGGCTTATTTTTTCACATCATTTTGGCGCAGATCCAGCCATTGTTGGGCGATTCTCAAATCTTCCAGCGCCTCCTCGGCGGTGGCCAGAGGTGTGTTTTCACCACGCACGGCTTTCAAAAAGTGAATGGCCTGCTGCCGCATGGCGTCGATCCAGGGCAGTTGCGGCTCCATCCGCTGCGGCTCAGCACCATCGCCAGGATCGGTGTAAAAGATCACTCGGCCGGGATGATTGATGGCCAGCGGAGCGGGCAGTTCAATACGTATCCACCCCTTCTCAAAGCAGACTACCGCCGCCTCCTGCCAGGCCCCCCTGGTGCGGTAGGGTTCCATCTCAATGGCGCCCGTAACCCCCGAGGAGCCGTGGCCGACCAGCAGCACGCCGGATGGATCCACCCATGTGACGCGATACGGTTCTCCCAGAAGATGGCGCAGTAAATTGACCTGGTGGATGTAGAAATTCACAAACTCCGTGCAAAGCTTGAATTGCCCACCGCTCATCCCCGCCGGAGCCGGATCGGCCTGACCGGCGGGATACGGCTCATCCGTGCGGATCAGCCACGTAAATCCTCCGGCAATCCAATCGCCGGGCGGCATCGTGATGCGGACATAACGCATCGCTCCCATTTGGCCGGAGGCTTTCCAGGTTTCGATCTGGCGCCGAGCCCACATCACGGCCGGATCGCTGCGCTTATGATAGGCCACGTACCATTGCCCCCCCGCCGCACGACACTTGGCCAAAAGTTGCTCGCCAATGGCCACGGATCCGGCCATCGGCTTCTCCGTCAACACCGGCAAACCTGTGGCCAGCAGATCCGGCAAAATGGACCCGTGGTGGGTGAACGGACCGATGCAGACAATGGCGTCGAGATCACTGCGTTCCTGCCGAATCATTTCACGATGGGTAGCGTATGCTCGCGCCACGCCATAGCGCTGCGCGACCTTACGCGCCAGTTCGGGCCGCAATTCCGCCAGCGCCGCAAGCTGGCAATCCTCCAAGGCGGCGTAATTCCGCAAATGGGCGGCTTGTCCCATGGAGCCGGCGCCGACGAATCCCAGACGCAAGGGCGACATACACAGCTTCCCGTCATTCCTACTTGAGATGGTAATCAAGCCTAATCGATTGCTAAAAGGCCCGCTATAGTCAATCTTGCTGTTTTTTTATCAATTCTTGCGGTATGATGGCGCCCCATGCCACGGACCCGCGCCGCAGGCGTTTTACCTCAGGTTGCTTATACGGGATATGTCGATCCGCAGACCGGATGGTCCATGGCGCACCATCGGCACGATGACAACCATGAAATGATCGTGGTTCTCCGTGGGCAAATTGAGACCCATATCGCCGGAAAAACGCTGCGCGGCGAATCCGGCAGCGTTCTGTTCTATCCTCAGGGATTCGCCCACAAAGAGACGGCCGTTGGCGGCGCCGCGCTGGAAACGCTTTTTGTGGGCTTCCAGACGGGACCGGCCGGGGCGAATCTGGGCGCGAAGCCAATCGTCAGCTTTGATCAAACCGGCCGCATCCAAATGCTGGTGCAATGGATGCATGACTTATC
>JAJZKJ010000428.1 GCA_021804195.1 Acidobacteriota bacterium | reverse complement strand
TATCGAAGATGCCGCACAGTCTATCGGCGCTACCTACCGCGGTCGCCAAAGCGGCAGCATCGGCACGGCGGGCTGCTTCAGCTTTTTTCCGTCCAAAAACCTGGGCGGTGCCGGCGACGGCGGCATGATTGTTACCCAAGATAACGCTCTCGCCCAGCGCCTTCGCATGTTCCGCAACCATGGCATGGAGCCTAAGTATTATCATGCGTGCATCGGAGGAAACTTTCGGCTTGATACCATTCAGGCCGCCTACCTGCACATCAAACTCAAACACCTCGACGCCTGGTCGGCAAAACGCCGTGAAAACGCGGCGCTTTATACAGCGTTGCTCGCCGATTGCCCCGCTGTGCGCGCGCCCGTTATTCAGCCCGAAAACGTCAGCATTTTTAATCAGTATGTTATTCGCACCGCAAAGCGCGATGAACTCAAGAGCTATCTCGCCACGCGGGGCATTGGCACCGAAATATATTACCCCTTGTGTTTGCATCAGCAGGAATGTTTTAAGTCGCTGGGGCACCGCACAGGCGATTTTCCCTTCTCCGAGCAAGCTGCCGCCGAGGTATTGGCTATTCCGATTTATCCCGAGCTTACCCACCAGCAGATACACTATGTGGCGCAGGCTATTAAGCACTTCTTTTCAGGCCGTTAAGTGCAGCGGCTTGTGCGCCGCGTTTGCCCTGGCGCTACTATCACAACCTTGTCGCTTCCGGTAAAATAACCGCCGTTTTAGGTAGATGAACGTTGCGGGGTGTTAACACATGGCTAAGCAGGTAAAACGAAAAGCGGCAACCGAACAACCGAGCCATAAATCCGTTGCCGAACCACAAAATCAGGCAGTCGAATCAACCTCGGTTGAAGCTGAAACACTTGCCTTGCGTGCCGGCCCGGCCGGCATGGCCTTGGAGTTTGAAAAGCCAATTCTCAAGCTGGAGCGGCAAATACTCGACCTGGTACAACTGCAGGAACAAAAAGGGGTTGATTACAATAACGAGATCCGTCAACTTCGCGACAACCTCACCAGCCTGCTCAAAAAAACCTACCAAAACCTCACCGCCTGGGAAACGGTGCAGGTTGCCCGTCATCCGGCCCGCCCGCAAACCCGCGATTACATTGACCTGCTCGTTAAAGATTTTGACGAACTCCATGGCGACCGCAAATTTGGCGATGACCTCGCCATCGTCACCGGCACCGGCCGCATCGCGGGCCATAAAGTTATGCTCGTGGGCCACCACAAAGGCCGCGATACCCGCGAAAAAATTGCCTGCAATTTCGGTTGTTCCCACCCTGAAGGTTACCGCAAGGCCCTGGCTAAAATGCAGTTTGCCGCCAAGTTCAAACTCCCCATCGTCACACTTATTGATACGCAGGGAGCTTACCCCGGCATCGGCTCGGAGGAGCGCGGCGTAGCCGAGGCCATCGCTGTTAATTTACGCGAAATGGCTCTGCTTCCAACGCCGATTATTTGTATCGTCATTGGTGAGGGCGGCTCCGGCGGGGCACTGGGCATTGGTGTCGGCGATCGGCTGGCGATGATGGAGTTTGCCTGGTACAGCGTTATTTCACCGGAAGGTTGCAGCGGCATTCTCTGGAAAGGCTCGCAGAACGCACCCGATGCCGCCGAAGCGCTTAAGCTCACAAGCCGGCATCTAAAATCGCTGGGCGTCATAGACGAAATCATTCGCGAACCGCTCGGCGGAGCCCACCGCAATCCTCGTGCCGCCGCCGACGCCCTTGAGCGTTACATTGATCGCACCCTGCGCGAGCTTAAACCGCTTTCCGCCGAAAAATTAACCGATGCCCGCTACGAACGCCTCCGCAAACTTGGTGCCGACGCCATAGAGGTGGCTTAAAACCGCATTCTCATGCGGCTAGCATCGTCGGCCATGTGCACCAATCAGCTTGCCCTGTTCTTACCGCCCGACGTCCCTGCAGGTGTTACCCCGGACAGCACGCTCGACTTTATCTGGCGGCCGCCGGCCTGCATAATCGCTTTTACCTGAGTGGCCGAGCGGTTCATCTGCATCCGTATGCACCCCAGCCGCTGCGTGCTCAAGAACGTTAGCGGCCACCGGGCGGCCAGCGCGGCATCCTGTCGGGCTATTGCGCTGGATTCTCCACTGGCAATAAGCGTGCGGCAGCCAATGGCTGCAAGTTCAGGCCCAACCAGCTTGTGCAGCCGTCCCGGCCCCGTCAGCAGAACCGTTGCCACGGACGCTTGGCCCCCAAGCACCTTGGCCAGCCACGGCAGTTGTGTTTTGTCGCACACCAGCAGCGATTGGCCGCCGCAGCGCAGGCGCAGCACCAAACTGCGATAGCCTGGCGCACTATGCGGCGGCAGCGAACGCGGCGGCCACAAAATCTCACACCTTACATTGTCGGCAAGGCTAAACACATCACCCCGCGCCAAGGCAACTGCTCTAAGCCGCTGCTGTTGGCACATCTCAAAAAACTGGCCTATGCTGCGCTGCTGGGCCGCTTGCAGTTTGTCAGCCGCACTGCATAGCAGGGCCGTCGCATCATGTTGGCTTGCCAGCGCAATGGCCGCGGCGGCATGGTTGGCGTCTATCTTGGCGGCCAGCACGGTCTGCAGCGGCCACAGCCCGTTACTGCGCAAAAACGCGTTAACCTGCCCGCGCAAAAATACCGGCGAACCAAGTGTGCCGGCGTTGATCGCAATGGTCGCTCCATCCGGCAGTTGCGCAATAGCACAGTTGCCGCCGCCAACATCCAATACATCTATACGTAGCGAGTCCTTAGCCTGTGTAAACGTATACCAGCCCGTCAATACAACCGTGGCGGCAGTTAGGGCCACCAGCGCCGTAGCGCGGCTTAACTTAAGCGGTCGCCGCAACGCCCAAAGAGCCATCGCCGCATACAACAGCAGAACAACCCACCAGGCAGGCGAACGCACCACAATGTTGCCGCCGGGCAAGCCGGCCAAAAAGCCTACGAGCCATATCATCAGGTGGCCTACAGGGTACGATACGAGTGCCGCCAGTTTGCCCAG
>JAJZKJ010000427.1 GCA_021804195.1 Acidobacteriota bacterium | reverse complement strand
CTCGGCTATTTTGGCCGCTTCCCGGCAGGCGGCTAGAGTCCCCGCCAGAACGATCTGGCCCGGTGCGTTAAAATTCGCGGGAACTATAGTCCCACAGTGGAGTTGGGTCCGGGGCGCGTGCTCACCGGCTTGCTGAAGAAAATTGATCGGCGCGCCAATATTGTTAATATCTCCAGCGTGGATGGATTATAAGGATAAAAGGCGGCGCCGGAGGAAGCGGGAACTATCGGCGGGGAGAACTAAGCTCCCGGCTCATTGACGCGGAACGTTCCCCGGCGTCGCGGCCCCTGTGGCTCTTGGAGAATGCGACATGGCCCCATTGAATTCCAGGCGAGTGGCCTACGTGACCGGCGGGTCGCGCGGCATCGGCCAAGCCGTTGTGCGCGCCCTGGCCGCGGCCAATCACCATGTGGTAGCCGTGGCGCGCAACCGGGAAAAACTCGACCAACTCGTCGGCGAACTAACCGCCGCCGGCCTGGGAGTAGAACCGGCGGCGCTGGATGTCGCCGATTCCACGGCTTTGACCGCCTCTATAGAAAAAGTGATCGCGGAGCACGGCCGGCTGGATGTGCTGGTCAACAACGCCGGAATCACCCGTGACGGACTGTTCCTGCGGATGGAAGACAAGGATTTCGACGATGTGATCAACACGAATCTACGGGCGGCTTTCGTCGCCTGCCGGGCCGCCGCCCGCGTCATGATCCGCGCCCGCTGGGGACGCATCATCAACATCTCGTCGGTTTCCGGGATCACCGGGAATGCCGGTCAGGTGAATTATTCGGCTTCGAAAGCGGGATTAATCGGTCTGACCAAATCCATCGCCCGCGAACTCGCCGGCAAACAGGTGACGGCGAACTGTGTGGCGCCGGGTTTTACGGTTACGGATATGACCGAACCGCTGCCGCCGCAAATCAAGAATGAGGTGCAGAAAATCATTCCACTGCGGCGTTTTGGAACCCCGCGGGAGATTGCCGACGCCGTGGCTTTTCTCGCCGGCGATGCGGCCGGGTATATTACCGGCCAGGTTATCGTGGTGGATGGCGGGATGAGCATGTAACATCATCGTGCGGTGATGCCGGTGCGCTGGACCGTTGCGAAGTCCGGTCCTCTACGCTAAATTACCGGCTCCGGTAAAAAGTACGGGTGGTGGAATTTTTTGTTAAACCTGATTTTTTGGAGGCCTCTAGCATGGCTGAAACGGACGAAATTGAACAGAAGGTCATCGATATCGTGGCGGAACAGATGGGGGTCGACAAGGCGGAAATCACCCGCGATACCAGCTTTGTCAACGACCTTAACGCCGACAGCCTCGACACCGTTGAACTGGTCATGGAATTTGAAGACGAGTTCGAGATGTCCATTCCCGATGAAGAGGCGGAAAAAATCCAGACCGTCGGCCAAGCCATTGACTACATCAAGGCGATCGCAGCCAAACAGAAGCCGCAGCCCTAATCACTTCGCCCTCCGTTTGGGTCTTTTCGGACGCCGCGCGGCTCCCGACCCGGCGGGAGCGAGTGGGGGGCGTTTGGAGCGCTTGCCACGACATGTTCAAACGAAGAGTTGTCATTACGGGCCTGGGCGTCGTCACTCCCCTGGGTGACGATCTGGAAATATTCTGGTCCCGCTTGCTGGCGGGCCAATCAGGCATCGGTCTTATTTCGCGCTTCGACGTAAGCCGTTATCCCGTGCGCATCGGTGGGGAAATCACGCCGGAAGTCTTCCGCGCGGAAAAAATCATCCCTTTCAAGGAAATCAAGCGGCTGGACCGCTTTTCCATCTACGGTCTGGCCGCCGGTATTCATGCGGTAAAAGATTCCGGGATTGATTTTTCCAAAATTGACCGCGATCGCGCGGGAGTTGTTGTCGGCTCCGGCATCGGTGGAATCGAAGAAATGGAGCAGCAATACGACCGCATGTTGGCCCGCGGCGTTGACCGCGTCTCTCCTTTTACCGTACCGAAACTCATGGTCAACGCCGCCGCCGGCAATCTTTCCATTGCATGGGGGCTGCGTGGTCCCGTTTCGGCCACGGCCACAGCGTGCGCCACCGCGGGGAATGCCGTCGCCGACGCCTTCAAAACCATCCAGTATGGGCAGGCTGATGTGATGCTCGCCGGTGGCGCAGAAGCGGCTATGACCAAACTGGGACTGGCGGCGTTCTGCGCCCTGCGGGCTTTATCCACTCGCAACAGCGAGCCAAAAAAGGCCAGTCGCCCCTTCGAAAAAAACCGCGATGGCTTTGTGCTCTCGGAAGGCGCCGGGGTGGTTGTACTGGAGGAATATGATCTGGCCAAAGCCCGGGGAGCCCGCATCTATGGTGAACTGCTGGCCTGTGGTTCTACCGGCGATGCCTGCCATCTGACCGCGCCTGACGCCAATGGCGCCGGCGCCGCCAAGGCCATGGAAATGGCGATTGGCGCGGCCGGCATCCAGGGCGATCAGGTCGACTACATCAATGCCCACGGTACCGGCACCGCGCTGGGCGACTTGGCGGAAACCAGAGCCGTTCACCAGGTATTCGGTCCGCACGCCAAGAAGATACCGATCAGCTCCACCAAGGGGGCGCTGGGCCACAGCCTGGGAGCCTCCGGCGGCATTGAACTCGTCATCACCTGCCTGGCCATGCGCCGCGGCGAACTGCCGCCCACCATCAATTACGATGAACCGGACGAACTTTGCGACCTGGATTATGTTCCGAACGTCGCCCGCAACGCCAAAGTTCGTTACGCCATGAGTAACAGTTTTGGCTTCGGCGGCCACAATACCAGCATTCTCATCGGAAAAATCTGACCTCGCCCCGCCCCATTTCACCGTGGGTGCGTCCCGGAAACGAATTATTTTGACCGTGTGGATCGTGCTATTGTTCCCGGCATAGAATGGAAAGTATTGTGGAGAATATGGTTGATGAAAAGGAGAATATCATGCATAAGTCGCTGCTGTGCCATTACCGCGGAGGAATATTGGGGTTGTGCCTGGCGGTTCTGATTTCCGGTTGTACCGCCGCGCCGG
>JAJZKJ010000426.1 GCA_021804195.1 Acidobacteriota bacterium | reverse complement strand
TGGGGCGCGCCTTCCCATGCGACATTCAATAAATTAATCTCGTGGACAAATTCTCACCAGAGCGGCATCAAATATTTTTCAGGCACGGGGACTTACCGTCGAACCATTGATATCCCAAATTCATACGCTGGCGCCGGCAAACGCGTTATCCTGCATTTGGGGCAGGTTCATGATTTAGCACAGGTATGGGTCAATGGGCATGATTTCGGTGTGCTTTGGCATCCACCGTTTCGCGTGGATATAACGTCGGCCATTAAACCTGAGCATAATGTCCTGCGCATTGCCGTGACCAACACTTGGCAAAATCGGCTCATTGGGGACGATCAGCAGCCGTCGGATTTGCAATGGGGTTCGCCGCTCCGCTCAGCCACCTATGGTTATATCGGCCGGCCGTTGGTTCGGTTTCCAAGTTGGGTCATTCATAACACACCGCGACCGTCAAAAAATCGCTACACTTTTGAAACGTGGAATTTCTATCGGAAAGACTCGCGGTTGCATCCATCCGGACTGCTTGGGCCGGTTAAATTAACCGTTGAGGCAACGCTGACCGTGCCCATGAAAAACAATGAACACGGCAAGTGAAAATTTCGATTCTGCAGTTTCCATGTATCTGATGACCGTGCTGCGGCAGCAGCATCACGCCTTGCCGGCGAATAGGGGGAAACGTTTCAAGGGTACTGGGACGTGTTGTTGAGATTCATCTGATTCAACAGAGAATAACGGCAAATTGGCGGGCTGGGCGGGACGCGGCGGTGTCGAGCATCAGGCGTTGAGGAATAAGCGCCAGTTGTAGCCGAGGTCGGAATTGCCGAGGCTGCCGATCAGGCCGCCGGGACGGATAATTTCGCGCTCCTCCGTGTACCTTTCCGCGTTGTTTTGCGGAGCGCCTTCGCCGCCGCCCGCCCCCGACTCCGCTTGTTCCTGCGCCGTGTAGAGCGCCCTGGACCGTTTCCGCACCACGTTTATTACCCTTTGGCTGAGTCCGAGGTGCGGCAACGAATACTCGTAAAAAACTGAGCGGGCGTCGGTGGATGGCGCCGAGAACGCGCCTTCGCCTCTGCGGCGGTGAGCCTTCTGCACCACGTAGTCCGTTGCGGGCCAGTCGCCGCCGCTTGGCAGGCCGGGGTCGCGGATCAGGGCGTTCCAGACATCCGGCCGACACGCCCGCACCAAGCACGCCACCAGAACGCTATCCGGATCGATCATTCGCAGGAATAGGCCCGGCGATGCCTGTATCGCCCGCCACTTCCGCCACGCATCGCCCAAACCCAATCGAAGGATGCGCGGGGTAAAGGTGAAGCCGGCCTCAGCGGATGCTGCGAGGCCAAATTCTGCAAAGGGCTGCGACGATGAGCACCGCTCCCCCGCGGCTTCGTTAACAAATTCCTCCCAAACAAGGCGGCGCTCTCCGGCAGATAGCCCAAAGCAGTCCTCGTTCGCCGAAGCGCCGGCATGTTCAAACATCATGTTTCGGACGCTCTCCAAGGCGGGCCGCCACTGGTCGGTATTCAGCGGCTCGATCATCAATTCCTCGCGGCAGAGGCGGGCAGTATCGAGGCTGTCGAGAATGTCGGCCACCGCCCGCTCCCGTGCCCGGCGCAGCACATCAACGTCTTGCAATTGCTGGCCCCTTATCCTAGTGGTGGCTTTCGCGCCCTCCACTCCATCTATTCGCGCAAGAGCGAGGTCGCGGTCGACTTCGTCGGTGCGGGCGGCTCGCCGGTCTGGGGGCTCGATCGCGTCCAGTGCAGCATTGAATGCGGCCGTCCAGTCTTTGCTGGTGACACAGATGACGTAGCCGAAGCCGGGGAACCGGCGCAGGTAATCCAAGCAACCGGTAACGGATTGCCGAAATTGCTTCTTAGCCTCATCGCCGATGCGGTCATCATCCTCGATGCAGATGATCACACGGCATCGGGCAAGGAGCAACGCCGTCGAAAGTCCACCGAGTAATTCGTCGGTGCGCGGCTGGAGGCCGAAGGCGGCGGCGATATTCCAATAGCGTTCATTGCCGGTGACCGTGCGCATCAGCGCCCCGGCGGCACTGGAAAATGGGGTGGTGTCGATTTGATCGGCGGTGACGGCGAGAATCTCATCTGCCACGGCCCGGATGGCAGCAGAGGCGGATTCGTATTCCCAAAGTGAGATATAGGCGAACTTAAGCGTGATGCCCTCTTTTGCTGCGCTCGAACCCTCGGCCAAGCGGAGCAATGTGGACTTCCCGCCGCCGCGCACACCGATGAGTGCCAAGGTTCGGGCCGGGCTGAATTCGTGCAGAGGTCGCAGCGCCTGGATAACCCGCTCCGGTTTAAGGCCCAAATCAAAGAGTGGCTTATCATGGGGGCCCAAGGGACCGTCGTTCTCCGTGAGCCAACGCATTAAACGGTTGCGCTTGTACGGGGGCTCCTGTCGTCTCACCTGCGCCGGTGCGGCTTCCACCGGCAGCGGATCAAGCGCCTTGCTGAACCGCGGAAGGCGCGCGCGATCGAGAAGGCGCGGCAGAAGGGCGTGCCAAAATGTGGTCGCCACGCCTGCGGCAATGACCGCACCCCAAAGCCAAACCCAGCCGTGGGTGAAGGTGATCCATGCGCCCCAAGGCATACGCTTAGATTCAGGGGCTGGCGGGAGACCGATGGGCCACGTTGCAGCCCAGAACAGGACCACCGCCAACGCGGCTGGCACCCAAGTTGGTGGAAGTTTTTTCCAGTGTAGTGCCGCTGAGCCTTTGCCGAAGGCATACCTCGCCAAGACCGCCCATGTACCGATGGCAACGATGAGGCACGCTAAGAATGTAATCCCGCCCCATGCACCCCCAGCGCCGAACCACCGCCACAACAGGGCCTGCGAAATCACGACGGCCATGCAGGCGCCTGCGATTGCAATCAGAACGTAAACGTCCGGCGAAGGACAGTGGGAGGGTGGCGTGGCGGGGTGATGTTTGATGGCAGCCGGGGTTCGCGTGCCGCGGCATCGACTGCGGTGAGCGGGCGGAAAATTGAATGGATTGATGCCGGGG
>JAJZKJ010000425.1 GCA_021804195.1 Acidobacteriota bacterium | reverse complement strand
TGGCGGCAATGCCCTGTTGAGCAAAAAATGTTTCGGCTTGCGTCTGGCCTCGACCATGGCCCGCGATGAAGGCTGGATGGCCGAGCACATGCTGATCCTCGGCGTCGAAGACCCGCAGGGCGAAAAAACCTACGTCGCCGCCGCTTTTCCCAGCGCCTGCGGCAAAACCAATTTCGCCATGCTCATCCCGCCTCCCGGCTTTGCCGGCTGGAAGGTTTGGACGGTGGGGGACGACATTGCCTGGATGAAGCCCGATCCCCAGGGCCAGCTCCGCGGCCTCAACCCCGAAACCGGCTTTTTCGGCGTGGCGCCCGGCACTTCGGCTCGCACCAATCCCAACGCCATGGCGGCGCTGTCCCGCAATACCATTTTTACCAACGTCGCCCTCACCCCTGACGGCGGCGTCTGGTGGGAGGGCATGACTCCCGAGCCGCCGGCCGAGTGTCTTGACTGGCGGGGCCAGACCTGGACGCCGGCCCTCGCCCGCGCCACCGGCGCTCGCGCCGCCCACCCCAATGCCCGCTTCACCGCCCCCGCCAGCCAGTGCCCCACCATGGACCCCGACTGGCAATCGCCGGCCGGCGTGCCCATCAGCGCCATCATCTTCGGCGGCCGCCGCGCCGCAACCCTGCCGCTGGTCTATCAGGCCTTTAACTGGAGCTCCGGCGTTTACGCCGGCGCCACCATGGGGTCTGAAACCACCGCCGCCGCCGCCGGCGCTCTCGGCCGCGTGCGCCGCGATCCCATGGCCATGCTGCCCTTCTGCGGCTATCACATGGGCGACTACTTCCGTCACTGGCTGAAAATGCAGCGCGCGCTCCGGCTTACGCCCAAAATTTTTCACGTCAATTGGTTCCGGCAGGATGCCCAGGGCCGCTATCTCTGGCCCGGTTTCAGCGAAAATATGCGCGTTTTGCAGTGGATTGTGGATCGCGTCCATGGCCGCACCCTCGCCCACGAGACCGCCATCGGCTGGATGCCGCGCTATGAGGAAATCAACTGGTCGGGACTTGACTATTCCCGCGAGCGTTTTAATGAACTGCAGGCCGTGGATCGCGCCGCCTGGCGCGCGGAAGTGATCTCGCACGAGGAGCTCTTCATTGATCTGCACGACCACCTGCCACCCGAAATGATCTACGAGCGCGAGCTTCTGATCTGCCGTTTATAATCTCCGGCCATTCAAGGCGCGGTCACGGTGATGAGGTTGGAAAACGGGCTCGTTAAATGGCGCGTGCTGACCGCCCGCACTCCATACCGCGCGGTCGCTGAATGTACAAATGCGCTGGCGTCGGTATAAGTTGTGGCCGGCTGTGGGGTTGAGTTCAGCTTCCGCCACGGGCCGCCCGCCCGTTGCCGGTAGATGTCATACCCCGCCAGATGGCGGTCCGGGACCGGCAGCCAGGATAAATGCACCGTTGGCGGATGTCCCAGTCCCATAATCGCCTCCAGTGCGCGGGGCGCGGCGGGAGGAAGCCGCTGCCGGACCCATAGTTCCGCGGGGACCGCATTTTCGCTTTCCACGTCCAGCCCGGCATGGCGCGGCCCGCGCGGAAAAACCGTAAGTGCGCGCACGGTATAGCGGTATCGCCATCCGTTGCGCGCCGTGCGGTCCAGATAACGCGTGGCCCTGGCGGGCAGATCGGCCAATGGCCGCCAGTGCCTCGTTACTCGAATTTGTTCCTGGCGGCTTCCAGCCGCCGGCCGCGGGCTTGAATTCGCCAGCGTTCGTTTGAGGCTTATGCTTCTGCTCTGAGACCGGGCTGGCGCGGATAGAGTTTCCCGATATACCCGGTATCCGGCGGGCGCGGGCCGAGGAGCCTTCCATTGCAGCTCAACTCCCCGTTGGCTCACCCGTGCGGTTACGATCCGAGGCGGCGCCGATGCCGGCACGCTCGAAAACAACTGCCAATTCGACCAGCCCGCGCCGTGCCGGGCGCGGTTGACGAACTCAATCGCCAGCCGCACGGTCTCCGGCTCGTTCTCCTCGGCCGGCAACCGAGCCATCAGCCCGCTCAGCCGCAGGCGCATCTCTCCAGGCAGCGTCGCCGCGCGGTACGTTGGCTGCATCAGCCACGGGTAGGGGCAGGGCATGCCCGGCGTGGGCCGTGCCTTCGCCCGCCGGGCCGGCCATAAGCAGACGCGCAGCCGCACCGGCCCGGCGATCCGTTCGCCCCCGGTGGTTTTTGTGGGTGGTGTCCAGTGCAGCCGCAGCCAGCCCCCGCGCCGCGTGGCGCGTAAATTGCTGACGGGCCGCGGCAGATTGCGGCTGGGCGGCAGCGGCGGTCCCACCTGCCCGCATCCGGCTCCGAAGAGACTCAGCAGGAGCAGAACGCCGCCCGAACAGGACGATTTCTTCTTCACTTCCCGGCTTTTCATGACGCGAGCGCCCGCCTGCATTCACCCGCTGTTTTGAACGGCTTCTTCTCTTCCTGGTTCCTACAAAATATATCTCGACAAATCCTGGTCTTTCACAATATTTTCCAGTTGTTTGCGGACATACTCCGGGTCAATGACGTATTCCTTCTGCCCGCTCTCCGAGGCGCTGAAGGAAATTTCATCCAGCACCCGTTCCATGATGGTGTGCAGCCGCCGCGCGCCGATGTTTTCCGTGGCCTGATTGACCTGGGCGGAAAAGTTCGCGATCTCCTGCAGCGCTCCGTCGGTAAATTGCAGCTTCACGCCCTCGGTTTCGAGCAGTGCGGCATATTGCTTGATCAGCGCGCCCTTGGGTTCCTTCAGGATTTTGACGAAGTCTTCCACGGACAGCGACTCCAGCTCGACCCGTATGGGAAACCGTCCCTGCAGTTCGGGGATCAGGTCGCTCGGCTTGGAGACGTGAAAGGCTCCCGCCGCGATGAATAAAATATGATCGGTGCGCACCATGCCATAGCGGGTGTTGACCGTGGTGCCCTCGACGATGGGCAGAATGTCGCGCTGCACCCCTTCGCGGCTGATATCCGGCCCGTGGCCGCCCTCGCGGCCGGCAATCTTGTCAATCTCGTCCAGAAATACAATTCCG
>JAJZKJ010000424.1 GCA_021804195.1 Acidobacteriota bacterium | reverse complement strand
ATGGGCGCATTGGGTTGCGGAGCGGGGATCCACTTTGAGGCTCAGGCATGGAATACGCGGGTGACACGCGTTCCAGGGCGCGGAGACATTGATGCCACGTTACCACCATCTCGGCCGGATTCCTCGCAAGCGGCACAGCATATTTCGCCAGCCGGATCAGTCGCTCTATACCGAAGAGCTGATCGGCAATCACGGCTTCGTCGGCCTTTCTTCGCTGTTGTATCATCTTGCGCCGCCGACCCGGATTCTGGCCACGCGCCGTCTGCGGGAGCTGAGCTGGCATCCGGAAGCCCAGCCGGAATTCCGCCATCGGCATTTCCGCACCGCTCGCCTGGCCGATCCCTCGCCCAGCCTGCTGGATCCCATTCCGCTGCTTTTTAACCGCGATGTCGCCATCTCGATCGCCGAGCCCGCATCCGGCGGCCATGATTTCTGCCGCAACGCCCAGGCCGACCTGCTGCATTATGTGGCCCGCGGCGCCGGCGTGCTGGCCACGCCCCTGGGCGAACTGGATTTCAAGGAAGGCGATTATCTGGTCATACCGCGCGGCATTCTGCACCAGTACCGCTTCACCCAGCCGGCCCGGATTCTCGTCATTGAAAGCCACAGCGCGCTGCGCACCCCCCGGCGCTATCGCAACGAATTCGGCCAATTGCTCGAAAGCGCGCCCTATTCCGAGCGCGATATCCGCTTGCCCGAACGGCTTGAAACCCGGGATGAAAAAGGCGAATTCCGCCTGCTCATCAAAAAAGATCATGCCCTGAATGAATTGATTCTCGATCATCATCCCTTTGACCTGATTGGCTGGGATGGTTATTACTATCCCTGGGCGTTCAGCATTCATGACTTCGAGCCGCGGGTCGGGCGCTTTCACCTTCCCCCTCCGACTCATCAGACCTTCGAGGGAGATGGCTTTGTGGTCTGTTCCTTTTGCCCGCGGCCCTTCGACTTCGACCCCGAAGCCGTGCCGGCGCCTTATAACCATTCCAACGTTGAATCCGACGAGGTCATTTTCTATGCCGGCTCCGAATTTATGAGCCGTCGAGGCATTGAATTCGGCTCCCTGACCCTGCATCCCGACGGCATTCCGCACGGCCCGCATCCCGGCATGACCGAGGCTTCCATCGGTAAAAAAGCTACCCATGAGCTGGCCGTCATGGTGGACACCTTCCGCCCGCTCAAAGTCAGTCAGGCCGCGGTCCAGGTAGAGGATCGCGAATACTACCGTTCCTGGATCGCCGAACCTGGCGCCAGCCCCGGCGACGATCCCAATCGCGGCGGCCCGCGATGACTCCTTCTGCCGCCCTCGATCCGCTGCCCGCCGCGGCGCGGATTCTGCTCAGCCACGCGCTCGATTATGCCGGTTTATTTCCTCCCGCGCGGCTCGACATGGCCGCGGCGTTACAGGAGTTTTTGCATCTGCGGGAAAGTCCCGAGGCCTGGGCGCTGGGCCGTTTTCTATTGCCCGCTAAGCGCTGGCCGGACTTTGAGCGGGAACTCGGCCATCATTCGGCGGTGCATGCGGATTTTGAAATCAGCCTGATCTTCGATTCCATGGCCGAATTGCAAAGCTACCCTCCCGCAACGCCGCAACATTTTATGGGCCGCATCACTGCGGTGGAAATGAAGGAATCGCTGTGGTCTGGCCAGATTGGTTTTCCCTCGAAACTGGATCAAATTCCGCAAGCACAATGGATTGAAATTACTCCTGGCGATGATTTGAGCCGAAAACTTCACTCTTTAAAGCAGACAGGCAAATTCGCCAAATTGCGCTGCGGCGGGCTGACTCCCGAAGCTTTTCCCTCAACGGAAGCGGTGGCGGATTTTATTTTAGCCGCGGCGCAATCGGGCATTGCCTGGAAGGCCACCGCCGGCCTGCACCACGCCATTCGTTCCCGCCATAGCCCCGATCTTGGCCAGCCTGCCTGCATGATGCATGGCTATCTGAATCTTTTCCTGGCCGCCGCCTTGGCCTGGGACTTGGCCGGGAAGGGAATCGTAACCCAGGCAACCCGTGGCAAGGTGCGGGACATTCTGGAAGAGAGTGATCCCCAGGCTTTTACTCTGAATGACGATGGCGCGTTCTGGCGCGGCCTGTCCATCGGAAATGCCGTATTGCTGGACTCGCGGCAAAAATTCTTATCATCTTTCGGAACTTGTTCCTTTCTGGAGCCTATGCGGGAATTACGCATGCTGCTCCAATCTCCGCTCCGGGTGGGCAATTAAATGCATGATCACGCCGGCAGTTGGATCCCATCGGCCGGCCACAACGGCTTTTCGCTGGACCATCTGCCCTATTGCGCCTTTTTACGTCCTGAAACCGGCGACACCCGGCTGGGCGTGGGGATTGGCGAATATGTCCTCGATCTGCGCGATTTGAACGAACGCGGCCTGCTCTCGGAACTGAGCGCGGATACGCGCGCCGCGCTGCGCGCGCCCAATCTCAACTCCCTGGCCGGCCTGGGTCCGCGGGCCTGGCTGCCGTTGCGCCGGCGGCTGCAATATCTGCTCACCGCGCAAGGCAACGGCCTGATCGAACGCGAAACCGCCAAAAGCCTGCTGTCCATGAGCGAGATGCGCTATCAAATGCCGGTCTCACCCGGCGATTACACTGACTTTTACGCTTCCATTCACCATGCCACCCATGTGGGCCGGCTCTTCCGGCCGCAGAACCCGCTGCTCGCCAACTATAAATATCTGCCCATTGCCTATCACGGCCGCTGTTCGACGCTGGTTCCCAGCGGCACGCCTGTCCCGCGGCCCCAGGGACAGATGGGGCCGGCGGAAGGACCGCCGCAATTCGCTCCATCGCGGCGGCTTGATTACGAACTCGAACTCGGCCTGATCGTCGGCCCGGGCAATGATCTGGGCCAGCCGATCGGAATCGCAGAGGCCGAGGCGCATATCTTCGGCGTCTGTCTTGTCAATGACTGGTCGGCGCGCGACATACAGGCCTGGGAATATCAGCCGCTGGGGCCGTTTCTGGGCAAGAACTTTGCCACTTCGCTGGGCTGTTGGGTCACT
>JAJZKJ010000012.1 GCA_021804195.1 Acidobacteriota bacterium | reverse complement strand
TCCCCGGCTGGCTCTCGGCTTTCGCCATGGCCGCGCTTGGGTGACGCCGGTCACCGGCCAGCCGCAAGCCGCACGGGCCGCATGGCGCTGATTGGGAGTAGGCAAATTCCGGGCGTAGCTTTGCACTTGCGGAATCACGGCCGTATCATGCAGGCCGGCCGCCACCTGCATGCCGACTTCTTTCAAAAAGGGAAAATGAGCATTGAGCGCGGACTGGATGGTCTGCGCGATCTGAGTCTTTTGATTGCCCAGCATTGCCGCCTGGCTGGGCAGCAAATAGAGCGCGATGAGCCGCTCCAGCATTTGCGCGCCCGGCTGCGTCAGTTTGAGCAATGTGGCCGCGGCTTGCGGATTATGGCAGCGGCCGAGGGCGATTTCGAGGCCGCGCACCTGATGTACGGCATGGGCCTGGGGCAAGGCCCGCGCGATCAAAGGATAAGCCAGCGATGAGTCGCCCGCCGCCATGGCGGCGGCCGCCGCGCCCTCGACCGCGTAGCTGGGGTCATGCAGGAAAGCCCGCCGCAGCGCGGCAAATACTTCGGACTGGTCCGCCACCGGGGCCAGCGCTGTGGCCGCCGCGGCCCGCACCGTGCCGCGCGGCTGCGCCTGGGATGAAGCTAAAGCCCGCAGTAATGCCCCTTGCGCCGCCGCCCGGGTTTGGGAATTCGCCAGGGATTCTTTCAGCCCACGGGCGGCCGCAGCCCGCACCGCCCAGTAGTTGTCGTGGGCCAGCGCGGTGGCCAGTCCGGCGGTGATCTGAGGCGTGGGCGGCATTTTGGCCAACTGGCGCACGGCCCAGTAGCGGCTCATCATGGCCGGGTCGCGGATGGCTTGCAGAATCAACTCGGCCGGGGTTTTTACGAACGTGAGCTGTTTATAAATGATGTCGTTGGGGTCAAAATCCACAATGCGCGGTTGGAAGGTCAAGGGAATGGCAAAGCTCTGCTGGCGGACCGCTTGCACCGTGACCCGCCGCTGACTGGCTTGCCGGCCCGCGCCGTAAAACGCCAACTCAACCGGCATGCGGAACAGCGGCTGAACAGAATCGCGGGTCTGCGTCTGCGATACGGTCACGACTTCCTGTTTCCGCGCCGCGTCCCACCGGGCCTGGACGGCGTAATGCGGCATGCCGCCGCGGTAGAGCCATTCATGAAAAAACCAGTCCAGATTTTCGCCCGAAGCCTGGCGGATCGCCGCCATCAGATCGTGAACACCGGCCACGCCGGCGCGGTGAGTTTCGAGGTAGTGGTGCAGGGAAAGCCAGAACAGCCGGTCGCCCAGCACGTTGCGCAGCATGTCGAGAACAGAAGCGCCCTTCAGGTAGGTTGCGGCGTCGAAAACCTGCTCGGGGTAGCGATAGTGGTAGTCCACGATCGGGCGCAGATATTGATGCAGGTCCTCGGATTGCGCCTGCTGCTGGTCCTGATAGATGACCCAGCGATAGGCGTCTTCGCCGTTATGGTGCTGGGTATAGGTCGCGTCCATAAAGGTCGCAAAGCCTTCGTTGAGCCAGATGTTGGCCCAGTCGCGCGTGGTCACCAGATCGCCGAACCACTGGTGCGCCAACTCGTGCGCCACCAGGCTCTGGCTGCTGGTGTCGAGCCCGGCACGGCGCGAATGCAGCGTCCATTCCGTCTGCGTGGTGGCGCTGATGTTTTCCATGCCGCCTTCGGTGAAGTTGTGCACCGCCGTCTGGGCATATTTCCCATAGGGATAGCGGACGCCGGTTTCCTGCTGATACCAGGCGATCATGTCGGGCGTAAGACCGAAGGAACGCATGGCGCGCGCGCGGCTCACGTAGCGCGGCACAAAAGTTTCGACCGGCAGGGATTTGCCGCCCGGCTCCGGCAAATACTGGGTGAACTGGGCCCAGGGGCCAACCGCGACGGAGATCAAATAAGAACTGTGCGGCACTGACTCCACCCAGTCGTAGGTCACTTCACCCGCATGTTTTTTCACGCTGGCCAGATGGCCGTTCGAGACCACCACCTGACCCGCGGGCACGGTGGTGATGGTTTCACTGGTGGCCTTGTCGTTGGGGTAATCCCAGCAGGGAAACCAGTCGCGGTTGAAAATACTCTCGCCCTGCGACCAGATCTCGGCCGGGCGATGAGGGTAATCGCGGCTGGGATTGATAAACGTCAACCCGGCTTTGGGAAAGCCGTGATAGATAATGCGCAGCCGCAGCCGGCTGCCCGCCGCATAGGCCCGCGGGAGCCGGATTTGCAGCCGGCGCGGCGCCAGGCTGAAATCGAGTTTCTGGGGCGACGCCAGTTTGCGCAGAGGCGCTACAATCCCCGGGGCATCGGCCGTAGGCGCGCGGCGGGCCGCGCCCGCCGCGGTCAGGGTTACGCGGTCAATCGCCAGCCCCACGCTGTTCAAATAAAAGCCCCGGAAATGGTTGTGGAAGGGAACCAGCGTGATCGTCTCGGCGCCGATCACCTCGCCCCGCCGGGGGTGAAACCGCAGCCGCAGCTTATAGTTCAGCACGTGATAAGCCGGGCTGGGCGGCCATTGCCAGCGGTGCGGGCGTCCGAAGCGATGGTCGGGCGTAGCTCCGCCCACTGCCTGCGCCCATAGCGCGGGAGTCAGAACGGCGGCCAGGACCGCCAGACTCAACAGGATGCGGGTGCGGACCGGAAAACGAGAAGAAAGATGGTTCATCAGAGTGCCAGCAAGGAAAGAAATATTATAAGACGGGCATTTTCCCGAGGCATTCACCTGAGCGCGGGAGATAACATGCCGCCTCTCATTTGACGTGCCGAACCTTTATTCCGCATACTATGAGCGTGCGAACCTGGGCCAACTTATTAGCCTTGGCGGTCACGCTGGCGCTGGGCGCGCCGGCGGCGAACTGCATGGCCCTTATGAGTCAGCCGAGTACGCCATCCGCCTGCTGCCGGAACATGCACGGCGCCTGCATGCATGAGTATGACCCTTGCCAGCAAAGCTGCCATCAGACACCGGCCCACCCCTGGCGGGCATTTTACAATGTAAATCCCGTGAGCCCGGCCGCCAGCGTCAGCCTCAATTTGGGTGGCATGATTCCTCATCTGGCCGGCGCCCGCAGGCTGCCGGGCAGATATCTGCGCGAGATCAGCCCCCATATTTCTTCACCGCCCCGCCGTTTATCCGCCGTTCTGCTCATTTGATTCACTTTCTCAGGGATTCGTGTGCCGGATGAACCCTTGGCTTCATCCAGTGCCCGTTTTTTTCTTTTTCCTGGGGGAGTGAATCGCAATGCAAATTCGATTTTTGCCGGTGGGTATTGCCGCGGCCGCAATCGTGGCATGCGGCCAGACGCGACCCAAGCCGCGGTTAACGGCGCCAGCCACAACTCAATTAGAATCGCTGCTGCGCCAGGCGGCGCGGCGCAATCCTGAAATTCAGGCGGCGCGCCACGGCTGGCGGGGCCGGCGCGAGGACCGGGCCCTGGCTTCAGCCTGGCCTTCGCCGCGCCTGCAAGTCCAATCCCTGAGTGTCGGCGATCCGCTGCCCGGGGCGGGCCTGCACAGCAGTAATTTCGCCTACCTGGGCGTGGGCGCCAGCCAGACGATTCCCTTTCCGGGCAAGCTGCGGCTGCGCGGCGCCATTGCCTCGCAAGGCGCCGCAGTGGCGCGCGCGCAGTGGCGGCGGGTGCGGCGCCGGGTGCTGGCCCAGGTGGCCGCGGCCTACTGGCAGTTAGCTTATGTGCGGCGCGAACGGCGGCTGCTGCACGCGCAACAAAACTTATTGGCCCGCATCGCCGCCATCGCCGCGGTGCGTTACGCCGCGGGGCAGGGAACGCAGGCCTCGGTCTGGCGCGCCCAACTGGAACACACGCGTCTGCTCCGCGATCTGGCCGCAACCCGCAACCAAGCCAGCGTGCTGCAGGCGCAGTTGCGGGCATTATTAGCCTGGCCGCCCGGACATCCCGGCGTGCGACCGGCGCCGCTGCGGCTGGCGCGATCACCGGAAGCTGCCCATGGAACCGTCCCACGCACCAACCCCGGCCTGCGTCAGGAGCGGGCCCGCATCCGCGGCCAGGAACTGGCGCTGCAGTTGGCGCGCAAAGAGCGTGACCCCGATTTCAAATTATCGGGAATGTACCAGCGCACCGGATTGCGTTTTCCCGCCTATTACATGCTCACCCTGAGCATGAATCTGCCATTTCTACAGCGCCATCGGGAAAAAGCCCGGGTGACGCGGGCGGTGGAACGGCTGCATGCCGCCCGCGCCGGTCTATTGGCCCGCCGCGAGCGGCTGCAATACGAGCTTGAGCAGGCGCAAGCGGATCTCCGCACCGATCGTGATCTGGCCCAACTGTACCGCCGCGGCCTGCTGCCCCAGGCGCGAGCCGCCATACGCGCCAGCCTGCTCGATTACCAATCCGGACACCGCGGCCTGGCCGCGGCGCTCGCGGCCGCCCGGCGGTTGCTCCAGGAGCAACTGGCCTATGCCCGCGTTCTTGAGCAGCATGCCAGCGCGGGGGTGCGCATACGGCAGATTACGCGGGGATATTAAAAGCGGCGCAGTCAGCATGAATGGGAATGAATCGCCGGGTGTTCTATGACACAAACAAATACTGATGGCCGTTCCGCCACGAAACTTCATCTGCCGCTGGCTCTGGCTTTGGGCCTGAATGCGGTGCTGGCCGGCTTGCTGATCGTGCGCTGGCAGGCTGGCCGGCATTCCGTTTCACGCCGGAATTCGCCGCCGGCATCCAGGCCGGCGCGGATGAACATGCCGCCGCCGGCGAGCGCCGCGGCGGCCTCGGGTAATCTGCTGGCGCCTGCCCGATCCCCGGCATCGGGCCTTCCGGCCACGACGTTCGCGCCCATGCGAATTTCCGCCCAGCGGCTGCAACGCATCGGTGTCACGGTTGGCCGGGTTGGCTGGCGCGACCTGGTGGAGCATATACGCGCTCCCGGCAGCGTCAGCGTGGATGAACGCAAGCAATCCGTGATTCAGCTGCGATTCAGCGGATGGGTGCGAAAAACATTCGTCAACCGCCGGTATCAATATGTCCGGCGAGGGCAGCCGCTGCTGACGATCTACAGCCCGCAACTGCTGGCCACCGAGCGCGAATACCTGCTGGCGCAAAAAAATGCCAGTGCTCTGGCCGCCAGTCCGGTCGCCGGCGTCGCGAACGGCGCGCGGGCATTATTGTCCGCGGCCCGGGAACGGCTGCGCTTGTGGCAGGTGCCCGACGCTGAACTGGCCCGGCTGAATCGCACCCAGCAAGCCGGGCAGTATCTCACGCTGTTTTCACCCGTCTCGGGCTATATCGTGCGGCGCAAGGTTTTACCCAACCAGTATGTCCGGCCCTCGACCCGGCTTTACTCGGTGGCCGCGCTCAATCCGGTTTGGATTTATGCCCAGGTGTTTCAAAACCAGATTGGGATGCTGCGGCGCGGTGATCCCGCAGTGGTGACCGTGGATGCCTATCCCGGCCGCCGCTGGCCAGGCAGAATTAATGCCATCTGGCCGCGCGTGGATCCGGCAACCCGCACGGTTAAAGTACGGCTGGCCCTGTCCAATCCCCATCTCCGGCTCCTGCCGGGCATGTTCGTCAACGTGAGCCTGCGCCGCCCATTGGGCCGGCAGCTTGCGGTTCCGGCCTCCGCGATTTTGCAAACCGGCCGGCGCTCCCTGGCGTTCCTTTACCGGCCCGGCGGGCAAATTGTGCCGCGCGCGGTCAGCCTGGGCCCGCAGGTTCACGGTTATTTCGTGATTCGGCGCGGACTGCGCGCCAACCAGCGCGTGGTCACCTCCGCCAATTTTCTGATTGCTTCGGAAAGCCAACTGCAGGCCGCGCTGGGCAGCTTCGTTCCGCCGCCGCCGGGAGCCGGCCAGGGCACGGAACTAGCAACCGCCGCGGCCGATCATCTCCAACTGAGCACCCGGCCCTCGCCGCCCCGGGTGGGCGTGAATCAAATCCAGGCTCGATTGACCACCCCGCAGGGAACGGCCGTGGCCGGCGCGAGCGTCCAGGTCACCTTCTTTATGGCGGCCATGCCGGCCATGGGCATGGCCGCGATGCGCGTGACCACCGTCTTATCGCGCGGGCCGGGAGGTGTGTACACCGGTTCGCTGCGCCTGCCCACGCCGGGAATCTGGCAGGTGACGGCGGTGGCCTCGCAAGACGGGCACACGCTGGCGGAACTGCAAACCCAGTTCACTACGGGATAAGACCAATCCAGTAAGTCTGGACCCCACGTCAGGTGATATGACGAAGGATTTCTCATGATCGAAGCCATTCTCGATTGGTGCGCCCGCAACCGCTTCCTGGTCTTTGCCGGCGTGCTGCTATTTGTGCTGGGAGGCATTTATGCGATGCGCCATGTTTCGCTCGATGCCCTGCCCGATATTTCCGATGTCGAGGTTATTATTCATACCCGCTGGGCGGGGCAACCGCCCAGCCTGATCGAAGATCAGGTCACGTATCCGCTGGTCACGCGCTTTCTGGCCGCGCCCCGCGTCCAGGCGGTGCGGGCCCAGACCATGTTTGGCGATTCCTATGTATTTGTGGTCTTTGCCAGCGGCACCAATCTCTACTGGGCCCGCTCGCGCGTGCTGGAATATTTACAGCAAATCCAGGGCCAGATGCCGGCCGGCGTCCATCCTGAAATCGGACCCGACGCGACCGGCGCCGGCTGGGTCTATGAGTATGCGCTGGTGGATCACCGCCATAACCTGAGTCTCGCCGGCTTGCGCGCCTTGCAGGATTGGTTTCTGCGCTACCGGCTTGAAACCGTGCCCGGCGTGGCGGAAGTGGCGACGATCGGCGGTTGGCGCAAGGAATTCCAGGTGCGGCTTGATCCCGGGAAATTGCGCGCATATCAGATCCCGCTGGCGCGGGTCATCCGCGCCGTGCGCCAGAGCACACAAGAAACCGGCGGCCGCGCGCTTGAGCTGAACGGCGCCCGCTATATGATCCGCGCCCGGGGGTATTTGCATTCCCTGCGCCAGTTGGCGGAGGTTCCCGTCGGGGTTCATGCGGGCGTGCCGGTCACGATCGGCGATCTTGGCCAGGTCGCCTACGGACCGGAAATCTCCCAGGGCGTCGCCGATTGGAATGGCGAGGGTCAGACGGTAGGCGGCATCGTAATCATGCGCTATGGGGGCAATGCCTTACAGGTGATCCGCGGGGTCAAGCGCGAACTCGCGCGGCTCAAGCCATCGCTGCCGCCCGGAGTCGAAATTAAAGCCGCTTATGACCGATCCGGCCTGATCGAGGCTTCGCTGCACACCTTGCGCCGCGACCTGCTGGAGGAAATCGCGATTGTAAGTCTCGTCATTATCATTTTCCTGTTTCACTTCCGCTCCGCCCTGATCCCGATCATCTCGCTGCCCATCGCGCTGGTTATTTCCTTTTTGCCCATGTACTGGCTCCATGTCGGCTCCAATATCATGTCCCTGGGCGGTCTGGCGCTGGCCATCGGGGTCATGGTGGATGCCGCCATTGTCATGGTGGAAAACGGCTACCGCCATCTCGCCGAGGCGCAAGCCGAAGCCGCCGCGCGGAATGACTCGGTAACGCCCGCGCAGCGCCGCGCCATTCTGCTGGCCGCCGCGCGCGAAGTCGGTCCGGCCTTGTTTTTTTCCCTGCTGGTGATTGTGGCTTCGTTTCTGCCGGTATTTCTGCTGCAGGCCCAGGAGGGCCGCATGTTTCGTCCGCTGGCCTGGACGAAAACCCTGGCCGTGGGGATCAGCTCTATTCTGGCCATCACGCTGGTGCCGGCGCTCATGCTGTTGCTGATCCGGGGCAAATTGCGGCCGGAACGCCGTAATCCCATTTCCCGCTTCACGCAGGCCATCTATCTGCCAGTGCTGCGCTGGTGCCTGCGCTGGCGCTGGCTGGTACTGGGCCTGAGCCTGCTTTTTCTGGCCATCACACTGCCTTTGGCCGAACGGATCGGCAGCCAGTTCATGCCGCCTTTGTTTGAAGGCT
The DNA here is from genome assembly GCA_021804195.1 of Acidobacteriota bacterium. Next base: position 5,808 of record JAJZKJ010000012.1, on the reverse strand, counting down.
CGGCCCTTTATATGCCCACCGCCCTGCCCGGCATCGGCATAACGCCCATGGGGCAACTGATTCAGGAACAGGACCGTATTCTTCGCACCTATCCCGAAGTCAAATCGGTTTTTGGCACCGCCGGACGCTCCAATAGCGCCACCGACAACGCACCCCTCGACATGGTGGATACCACGGTGATGCTGCATCGGCGCCGCCATTGGCCGAAGGGCATGACGTATCACCGGCTGATCGCGGCCATGAACCAGAAGCTGCAATTTCCCGGCCTTGCCAATTACTGGGTCATGCCGGTGGAAAATCGCCTGGATATGGAATTAACCGGCATGAAAACGCCAGTGGGCATTAAAATCCAGGGCGCCAGCCTGAACGAACTGCAGGCCCTGGGCGAGCAGGTCACGAAATTGCTCACCCCGCTCCCGGGCGTCACCTCGGTTTTTGCCGAGCGCGCGGCCCAGGGTTATTACCTTGATATTGGCGTCCGCCGCGCCGTGGCCGCCCGCTACGGTCTATCGGTCGCGGCCGTACAGCAGGCCGTGGCCAGCGGCATTGGCGGCACCCGGGTCGCGGTCAATCTCGAGGGCCGCGAACGTTTCCCTGTCTCCGTGCGTTACAACCGCGATTTTCGCAACGATCTGCCCGCACTGGGCCGGGTTCTGGTGGCTACGCCGACCGGCGCTCAGATTCCCTTATCGGAAGTGGCGACGCTGCGCATACGCCGCGGCCCGGCCATGATTCGCGACGAAGGCGGCCTGCTCACTTCTTACATTTATATCGGCCTGGCGCATAGCAACTATGGCGGCTTCGTTGCGCGCGCCAGCCGCGTTCTGCGCCGCCATCTGGCCCTGCCTCCGGGTTACGTCTGGCACTGGTCGGGCGAATACAAATTTGAGCAGCGCGCCCGCCGCCGGCTGGAAATGATTCTGCCCATCGTTTTTTTTATTATCTTCGTGCTGCTGTATCTGGTTTTTCATTCGGCTGGGGATGTCCTGCTGCTGGTCTTGCCCACGATTTTTGCCCTCAGCGGCGGGTTGATTTTGCAATGGCGGCTGGGTTACCTGTTCAGCGTGGCCAGTTGGGTGGGCTATATCGCCCTATTTGGGATTGCAGTAGAGACCGCGGTCGTCATGCTGGTCTATCTGCGCGAAGCCCTGGAAAGGCATCGCGCGGATTGCCGCGCCGCCGGCCGGGCCTGGACGTCCGCCGATGCGATCGCCGCAACGCTCGACGGCGCGGTGCTGCGCCTGCGGCCCAAACTGATGACCGTATTTTGCGTGCTGGCCAGCCTGGCGCCCATATTGTGGGAATCGGGCATTGGATCGGATGTGATGAAACCCATTGCCGCGCCCATCATCGGCGGCATGGCGACATCTTCCCTGGCTGTGCTTATTTTGCTCCCCATGCTGTTTGCCTGGCGGCACAGCCAGGGAGCGGGGAAAGGCCAGGATCCGGAGGCATAAAACGGCAGACGCAAAAGGGCGCCATGCGGCTCGCGGATTAGCAGTCTTACTTTATTTGCGAGCGGATAAAGTGGATGGCCGCATTGACCGCGCGGGTAAAATCCTGAGTTGGCGGCAGCAAACTCAGCACCAGACAGGCGGCCCGCATTTGCGCTCCGGCGGCATCCTGCATCTGATCCAGTCCGTAAAAATGTCCGGGGTGCAGATGCACGCCAGATTCCGCCAGCAGCTTGCGTGCCCACTCCTCATCGCTGAATATACCCGGCACACGCACAATGGCCTGCCAGCCGCCGGATACTTTCCAGCGCCGCAGGGCCGGGCAGGTTGCCAGCGCCTGATCCAGCAGAGCCAGGTTCGTGCGCAGCCGGGCCTGAATCTGAGGCTGCACCTCGAGACGCGCCCGCAGCAGTTCACCGGCCGCAAGCTGCACGGGCGTATCCACGCTTAAAAAGCTATCCAGCATTGGCTCCAGCCGCCGCGCCGCCGCCTGGGCCAGGGCCTGCGGGCCGCGCAGCACAAACCATCCCAGCTTCATCTGGGGCAAAGCCGTGATTTTGGAGATTCCATTCAAAACGAAGGTGAGCGCCGCGGGTTCTGGCAGCGGGTCAGATACGATTCCGGCCGTGGACTGCCATTCCAGCGCGTAATCATAAAAAACTTCATCCACGATCACGGCCAATTCATGCCGGGCGGCCAGCGTCTGTAGTTCCAGCCACTCCTTCCGGCCCAGATACGAGCCGGTGGGGTTATTGGGATGAATCACCACCACCGCCCGAGAGCGCGGCGTGAGGCTGGCCTCGAACGCGGGCAGATCTATTTCCCAGTTCGACCATGGCGAGAGCGGATATGGCGCCAGCTCCACGTCCTGCAAACCGGCCAGCATTTCGAGCAAAGGGTAGCCGGGGCGGGGCACATGCACGCAATCACCCGGGTCACAGAGCAGCCGCAGTAAATGCGCATAGGACTCGCTGCTGCCGGCGGTCAGCCAGACGGCTTCGGAGCGAGGTGTTCCGGCAAATGAAAGCGGCCGCTCCGCGGCTCCCGGTTGCCGGCGTGCCTGGTAATAATTTGCGACGGCTTCCCGCGCCGCCGGCAAGCCTTGCGGCTCGGGCTGGTAAAGGAAAATATCCGGCTGGGCCAGCGCCGCCCGGATGGCGGATTGTGGATACTCGAAGCCGCAGCGAGTGGGATTGGTTTCGGTCAAATCCAGCAGTCCGCCCATGGCCCGCCGCCGCGCCGCGGACTCGGCCAGAGCATCCGCATGAAACTCCCATCCTGTGCGCCGTGAAAACATGGCATTCACTGCAATCAACCGCGAAGCCGATTTTTTAGCGAGGGATACGTTCCATGCCCATATAGGGCCGCAGAACTTCGGGAATCAGAATCGAGCCGTCGGCCTGCTGGAAATTTTCCACCACGGCGATCCAGGCCCGGCCCACCGCTACGCCGCTGCCATTCAGGGTATGGGCATAATTGCTTTTGCCTTTACCGCCGGCGCGAAAGCGTATATTGGCCCGCCGCGCCTGAAAATCCTCGCAGTTGCTGCACGACGAAATCTCACGATAGGCCTGCTGTCCCGGCAGCCAGACTTCCAGATCATAGGTCCTGGCGGCACTGAAACCCAGGTCGGCGGTGCACAGCTCCATGACGCGGTAAGGCAGATCCAGGGCCTGCAGCACCGCTTCGGCATCCAGCGTCAGCCGTTCCAGATCGGCATAGGAGTCTTCCGGCCGGCTGATTTTGACCAGCTCAACTTTTTGAAACTGATGCTGGCGGATGATGCCGCGCACATCTTTACCGTAAGAACCGGCTTCGCTGCGGAAGCAAGGCGTCCAGGCGGTCACGCTTACAGGCAGAGCTTCGGCGTCGAGCGTCTGGCCGGCAAAGAGATTGGTCAGCGGAACCTCGGCGGTGGGAATGAGCCACAGATCACTTGCCTCGCATTTGAACAGATCGCCGGCAAATTTGGGCAACTGTCCGGTGCCGCGCAGCGCCGCCGAGCTGACCAGCGCGGGCGGCAAAATCTCCTGGTATCCGTGTTTGCGGGTATGCAGATCCAGCATGAAGTTGGCCAGCGCCCGCTCCAGCCGCGCTCCCGCGCCGCGGTACACGGCAAAACGCGCGCCCGAAAGCCGGGCCGCGGCCTCCAGGTCCAGAATGCCAAGCTGCAAGCCGAGGTCCCAATGCGCCAGCGGCTCGAAGTCGAAGCGCCGCGGCTCTCCCCAGCGCTTGATTTCCACATTGTCTTCCGAACTTTGCCCCTCAGGCACCGAGGGATACGGCCGATTGGGCAGGTTCAACAACAGCGGCTCCATGGCCGCATCGAGCTGGTTGAGGCGTTCTTCGCGAGGCTTGATTTCCTCTCCGCTCAGCCTCCGCGACTCGTTCATGAGCGCCTCAGCCCGGGCTTGCCCTTCCGTTTCTTTCCCGCGCTTCAGACGCGCGACTTGTTCCGATATTTGATTACGCTGCTGCCGGATTTCATCCAGCTCCCGCACAAGCTGCCGGCGTTCGGCATCAAGCGCGCGCAGCGGTTCCAGATCAAAGCGCGTCTGCCGCTTCCGCAACATGACTTCGATCTCTTCCAGATGTTCGCGTACGTAGGCTAAATCCAGCATGGCTTGATTGTCTCAGATCAGAGCCATTGCGGCCGGGTTCGCTGGTTCAATGCCTCACTTCTCCTGGCTCCGCTCCCAGATTTCCACCGCTTGCCGGCACCAGTTTTCCGCCTCTTCCATTCGCCCCAACTTCTGGCAGACGCCGCCGAGTTGGTTGCAGGTTTCGGCCACATGCCGGTGATTCGGTCCCAACAGCCGCCGCTGGATATCAAGCGCCCGGAGAAAGAGCTGTTCGGCTTCTTCCAACTTACCCTGTCCGGCACAGACCTGGGCCAGATTGAACAAGCTGGCAGCCACATGAGGATGATCCGGACCCAGAGCTTTTTCCCAGATGGTCAGTGCGTTACGGAACACCGCCTCCGATTGCTCGCCGCCCGGATTTTCCAGGACTTCATCCTGCCCGGCAACTTCGGCGCCCGACCACCAAATGCCGGCGCATGCGGCCTGCGCCATGCGCAAACTTTCCTCCGCCGGCTCATTCTGCCCCAGCCGCCGGGCGATTTCGGCTTTTAACAGCCATAGCCGAGCCTGGGTTACATCGCGCGCTTCGGTTGCGGTGGGGACCGCTTCACGATCCGGAGCACGCCCGATCAACTTTATCGCCTGTCCGCAACACTGGCTTGCGATTTCCAGATCGGCCGCATCATCAGACTGCGCCAGCAGTTCCGCTTGTTCCCGCCAGACCGGCGCCAGCCGCCAATCGTCCGCTCCCCAGGCGGTGGTCAGAGTTCCCAGCGCGGTTTGCATGGCCCGGCGGCACTCATTCATTTGCCCGAGCGGACGCAGGCGCCGCGCCCAATCCCACCACGCCTGGCCCAGCCGGGGATGATCAGGCGGCAATGCGATCTGCCAGAAATGCAAAGCGCGCTGCTGCAGCAGCGCCGCTTCTTCCGGATATTGCGCGCGAGCCTGCGTTTCGCTACTCGCTTCCAGGGTGCGGGCCAGCGGTATGAATTCCCCCGCGTCTTCCCGGGCCCGCAGCGCCTGGCGATAGTGAGTTAGCGCAGCTTTCCTTTGCCCTTGCCGCAGAGCGCCACGGGCCAGCAATTCATGCGCTGCCGCTTCCGTGGCCGCATCCAGGCGCTGTTCCGTGTCCAGATCAATCACCTGACGCGCCGAGGCGATGGCTTCTGCCAGCTTTCCCTGGGCATCCTGAGATTCGGCCAGCCGGAGATGAACGAGGGCCAGCCCCTGGGCATCACCGGCCGGGTGCTTTTGCCGCAGATAAAGCGCCTGTTGCAGCCAATCTTCCGCTTTCTGGTATTGTCCTTCACGCCAGGCAATCTCTCCCAGCCGTTCCAGCGGCATGAGCTGTTCGCCGGGATTTTTCTCGTCATGCTGGCGCAGCCAGGCGAGACAGCGGCCATAGAGGGGAATGGCATCGGAAAAGCGGTTTTGCTGATATAGCAGGCCGGCCATCCGCAGCAGGATGGCGCGCCACTCCGGCAGCGGGGATTCTTCTTCCGCCAGCGCTTCCCGGTACACCGATTCCGCATCGCTCCAACGGGCCAGCTTTTCCCGGATTTCACCCAGGCACAAGCGGCGGCACAAGATCTCGGGACTGTGACTTTCATTGCGTTCCAGGGCCAAAGTCAAGGCACGAACCTGGCAACTTTCAGACAGTTCCGGTTGATTGAATGCAGCCGCCAGCCGGGCCATACAATCCAGCCAGGGCAAATACCAAACTGTGGTCGCAGGCAGGGCATCGAGCATCGCCAGTCCGCGCTGGTAAG
>JAJZKJ010000423.1 GCA_021804195.1 Acidobacteriota bacterium | reverse complement strand
CATGTTGGCGGTGTTGATCGTCCAGTCGATTTCGCTCTGATATGCGGTGGTTGAGCCGGGGGTCATGTTTTCCGTGGCGAGAGTCATCAGGCCCAATACGCTGTCGCCGGCTTTTGTAATGGCGGAGGTCAAAGCGCTGTTGACGGTGGCAGGGTTGGGCAGAGCACAGACAAAGGCGGCGGCCTGAATACCGTTGGCCAGAGCCTCGCCGCGCGCCGCGCCCTGAACATTGGCAAACGCCTCCGTATGCGTAGGGCTGGTGTTGCCGGAGATCACCGGTGCGCTGGCCAGGGCGGTTACGTTGACAAGGCCGGCAAAATTAGATGCCGCGGTCGCTTTCACCAGGCCGCTTGCGCCGGTTCCGTAAGCATCGGCCAAGCCCGAGCCACTGATACCATCCGTGGAGCCATGCAGACCACCGCCGCCAGCGCCGCCAGTGGCGTTGGCGGTCACATCCACCTCCGCCGATCCGGAAGACGCACCGGTTGCCGTGGCAACGGCATCGCCGCCGGCGCCGCCGACAGGAAGGCCGTTACCGCCGGCAGATCCGCCAGTGCCGCCGGTAGCGTCGGCGGTGACGTTGACATTGCCGCCGCCAGTGGAATTCCCGGATGCGGAGGCGGTGGCATATCCGCCGTTACCGCCATCAGTATAACCACCCCCGCCAGTGCCGCCATTGGCATTGGCCGTGACGTTAACGTTAGTAGCGACGGTAATGCCGACATGTGCATTGGCCTCGCCACCTTGGCCGCCTTGGCCGCCGATTTGGTTGCCGAAGAAGATTAAGCCAAAGCCCCGGACACCGCCGCCCACGCCACCATAAGCGTTGGAGTTGGCAATGAAGGTGGAGGGGAGAAGATTATAGGGCAATGGATTGGTATTCAGATTGAAATCCAGCGTGGAAGAGGCACTGCCGCCGAGTCCAGACGTTCCGCCGTCGGTGTCTCCCCCGCTGCCGCCAATGGCGGTTTGGGTAAGGGTAAGCTCGCCGGTGGTGGCGCCCGTGATGGCGTTGTTAATTCCGCCGATGGTGGTGGAGAGAATTGAGTCCGCACCATTGCCGCCGTTGTAGCCAAATCCACCATTACCACCGGTTTGCTTTACCGTCACGAACACAACACTGCCGTTGGTGGAAATTCCGGATGCGAAAGCGGTGGCATCACCGCCGTCTCCGCCGTAGCCGTCAATACCGTATTGGCCGCCAGCGCCGCCGTACCCGCCAGCGCCGCCGGTGGCATTGGCCGTGACGTTAACGCTAGTAGCGGCGATAATGCTAGCCAGTGCATTGGCCTCGCCACCTTGGCCGCCATCACCAAAATAGTCGCCTCCGCCTCCACCACCAAAGGCGTTGGATTTGGCAATGAAGTTGGAGGGGAGAAGATTATCGGGCAATGGATTGGTGTTCAGATTGAAATCCAGCGTGGAAGAGGCGTTGCCGCCGAGTCCAGGCGTTCCGCCGTCGGTGTCTCCTCCGCTGCCGCCAGTGGCGTTCTGGGTAAGGGTAAGATTTCCGGTGGTGGCGCCCGTGATGGCGTTGTTAATTCCGCCGATGGTGGTGGAGAGAATGGAGTCCGCGCCCTTGCCGCCGTTGCCGCCTTGTCTGCCATTACCACCATTGCCGCCAGTCTGCGTGACGGTCACATAAACATCACCGCCGCTCGTGGACAACCCTAGTGCTGAAGCGTTTGCTATGCCACCTCCGCCTCCCGGGTCATTGGGAACTCCCCATCCGCCGATTCCTCCGTTTCCGCCGATTGCGGTGGAAGAAACATTCACACTGTCCGGACCGGCGCTCAATCCGCTGGCTTGGGCAACGGCAGCTCCACCGACACCACCCGATCCGTAATACATCCAACCCGCACCAAATCCCGCACCTCCCCCATTGACTCCGTTGGACGTTGCGCTGACGGTTACTGCGCTGTGACCGGCCGCGTCACTGGTGGAGTTTGCCATGGCAGTGGCTCTCGCAGTGCCACCACTACCGCCCTGTGCCCCTTCAATATTGACTCCGCCGCCATAGGGAGCTGTTTTGTTGGCTACAGCACTCACTTGGATGTTGGTTTTCGCGACCACACTCACTTCTGCGTTTGCGGTACCCGCCAAACCGCCACTTCCCATGCTCCCGCCACCGTTGCCAGCGGTAGCGTTGGAATTGGCAATGAAGGTGGAGGGAAGAAGATTTTCGGGCAATGGATTGGTGTTCAGATTGAAATCCAGCGTGGAAGAGGCATTGCCGGCGACGCCGGGAATAGTTGCTCCGTACGCACCCCCGCTGCTTCCGGCTCCGCCGGCTACGGTGGTTTGGTTGAGCGTTAAGACGCCCACAGTCGCGCCGCTGATGGCATTATTCTTTCCCGCCACCAGGGTGGAAAGTGACGAATTCGCACCAGCGCCGGGGCTGGCACCATCGAAACCCTCACCACCGTTCCCCGCAGTTTGTAAAACCGTAATGGTGACGTTGCCGCCTCCCGTGGAAATGCCGTAGCCCGTGGCCTCCGCAACGCCTCCATTGCCACCACTGTAAATCGAACTATTGCCCCCCACTCCCCCGTACCCCCCGATGGCCGATACGCTTATATTAACGGGGTCCGGACCAGCGTTTGAACCGCTGCCCATCGCAACTGCTGTGCCGCCGTTTCCTCCACTACCACCCGCCGTGTTGATTCCGTTTACGAAGATCCATCCACCATTGTTTGCAAACGAAGATGCGTTGACCGTAACCGTAGAGTGGCTGGCAAGGGTGTATGTTGAAGAGCCGTTGGCAATGGCCGTTGCAAGATTACCGCTGCCACTACTGATACCCCGGCCGCCAGAAATCACATCGCTATTGGATCCGCCCGCGCTGGCATTGACCACAAGGTTGGTGGCCGCGGTAATGCTGGTCTCGGCGTAGGCCGTGCCCGCGCTTGACCCTCTTCCATTTCCGCTTGTCGAACCACCTTGTCCTCCGATGGCTGTGGAATTTGCAATCAGAGTGGAAGGCAACAGATTATCAAGCGCGGGGTTGGTGTTCAAATTAAGGTCGAGCGTG
>JAJZKJ010000422.1 GCA_021804195.1 Acidobacteriota bacterium | reverse complement strand
CGGGCGCGACGAGGAGACGGTTCTCGCCGCATATCGCCGTGCGGCAGCGGCCGCGCCGCATCGGATCGAGGCGTTGTTTGCGGCCTCTCGCTACTGCTTCGCGAAGGGGCGTAACGAGGAGGGGTTTCGGATCGCGGAACATGGGATCGGGAAGCCGGCCCCTGAGGGCGGCTTGTTCGTGGAGACGTGGGTTCACGATTATGGCCTGCTCGATCAATACGCGGCGAACGGATACTGGGCGGGCCATTATTCCGAAAGCTTCAATGCCGCTCTTGAGGTTCTTGCGTCAGGCAAGGTGCCCGCGCATGAGCTTCCGCGGGTGGCGCGCAATTTCAGGGCATTGCTCGACAAGGTCAGGCCCGCCTCCGCGCCGGATTATGGGCGCCTCGGGCAGGAAAGCTACCCTGACCAACACGCCCTCAAACCGGAACGCTTGTTGCGGAGCGGAACGACAACCGCGCCCCGCGTGCTGATTGCCATCCTTGCCAAGCAAAAGGAGGAATTCCTCCCGCTCTATCTCGACTGCATAGAAGCGCTCGATTACCCGAAGTCGTCGATTGTTCTGTATATTCGCACGAACAACAATACCGACCGGACCGAGGAGATCCTGCGCGAGTGGATTGCCCGGGTCGGCCATTCATATGCCGCCGTCGAGTTCGATCCATCGGATGTCGACGAAAGGGTCGAACAGTTCGGCGCGCACGAATGGAACGCGATCCGATTCCGCGTTCTCGGCCGCATCCGGAACGAGAGCCTCAGGAAGACGCGTGAACATGGCTGCGACTGGTATTTCGTCGCCGACATCGACAATTTCATCAGGCGCTGCACGCTGCGCGAACTTGTCGCCACGGGGTTGCCGATCGTCGCTCCGTTGCTGCGGGATGCCGAGCCATCGAGCTATTATTCGAACCTGCACGCGGAGATTGATGACAACGGCTATTTCCGGGACTGCGCGCAATATGAATTGATCATGTCGCGCCGCATCCAGGGGCTGATCGAAGTCCCCCTCGTTCATTGCACCTATGCCGTTCGAGCGGATGTCATCGAGCACCTTAACTACGACGACGGCAGCGGACGGCATGAATATGTCGTCCTGTCAGATTCCGCGCGCAAGGCGTCGATACCGCAGTATTTCGATAACCGGCAGGTTTATGGCTACATCACCTTCAGCAAGAACCCCGACCAGTACGATGAAAATTCGGCGGCGCGTGCCGAGCGGAATATGTGGGCAGTCCGCAAATTCATGAGTGAGGATCGGCATGGCTGAAATAGGGACGGAATGAGCGCCGGCGTCGAGGTGCCCTCCGCAACCGGGCGACTGTCCTGAAAGGCAGTTCAAGCGGGGGCGTTTGTGGCCATATCAGGGCATTCGTTCAGAGAAAGGCGTGTTTTCAGCAGGTTGAACGAAAAACCGTTCGTCTCCATGCCGCAGTCCTGCCCGCTGGGGGGCATCGTGCTGACAAATCGCGGGTCCACTCTTCTGCTCATGGTTGAAGGAGAACAAGACCATGCGTAGCAACAAATCCATGATCCGCACCACCGCTGCCGCACTCGCGATTGGCCTCGGCCTCGCGGCATTCGGCGGCACCGCGCTGGCCGATCCGGGTTATCAAGCGCAGGGCGGCTGGCACCGCCAGGGTCAGCAGCAGGGGTGGCAACAGCCCCGGCGGCAGAACAACTGGCAGCGGCATGGCTGGCAGAACCGGGGGAATTACCAGCACAGCCGGTATCATGGTGGCTGGGGCAACAACGGCTGGCAGCATCAGCGCTGGGGCCACCCACACTATGACCGCGAGGGATACCATGTGATGGGGACGCAGGGCTATTACGCGCCGCCCGCCCTTTCGTTCAGCATCAATCTCCCGCTGGCGGGCGGCCAGTACGGGCATTGATCCCGGACCGGTCGGGGGCGATGGCGCCGACCCGCACACAGGCGTGCGGGCCGGCGCTCAGGCTCTCGGGTGTCGCCCGTTTCCCCCTTGCTCCGGGCGCGGGCATGTTCCCCGCTTATTCGCGCGCCGCACGCGCCGATTGTCGGGGCGGGCGATTCGGGTCATCATCGGGCATGACGAGTCGTTTTCTCCCCATTTTCCGCCGCGGATACGAACCGGGCGCACGCCGCCGGGCGGGCGCGGGCCTGCTGTTGCTGGCGATGAGCACAGCGCCTGGCTTTGCCGCGACGCCGCGGCTCTTGCCGGACCGCGATGCCAGCGCGATCTACCAGGTCAGCCAGCCGGGCAAGCCGGAGCAGACGTGGCGGATCCGCTTCGATGCCGCTGCCGGGCTGGTGCGGGCCACGAGCCTTTCCGGCACGCCGATGCCGATGACGGCGCTGCTCGACCTTCATTCGGGCCGGGCGCAGCTTGTGCTGCCGCAGATGCACGCGCTGGTGAACGTTCCCGGCCTGTCGGGTGCCATGGGACAGGTGATGGCGATGCGGGGCGCGCATTTCACCCCGCTCGGCACCGCGACGATCGCAGGCTATCGATGCACCCGCTACCTGGTGCTGCGGCGAAACGCCTCGGGCACGGCCTGCCTGACGCCGGACGGATTTGCCCTCGCGGCTTCCGGCAGCGACCCGCACGGGCGGGTGAGCGTGCAGGCGCTTTCGCTCCATATCGGCCCGCAGCCCGCGGGCGATTTCGAGCCGCCGATGGGTTATTCGGAGGTTACCCTCCCGCCGCAGATGTTGGCGAGCCTGCTGGGGCAATGAGGCATGAGGGTCTGATCCGGCGTATTTTGCGACTTCCTGCCAATTTTCATTTTCATAAAATATCGATCGATCATGTCAAAATACCGATTTTCAATTGCCGCCTGTGCCCGTTGGGAGTCGCGGTTCATAGTTGAGTGGCTAAACTATTATAGAATAATTGGGTTTGATCATGTTTTTTTGTATTGTAATGATGATGATCCTCGTGAGTTGTATGGCAAGGTTTTGCCATATGTGCTCGGCCCGGAACCGTTCGTCACCTTTCGGCATTATCCTTTGCAGGGCGAACAATTGCGGATGTACAGACATTTTCTGCAGAACGAC
>JAJZKJ010000421.1 GCA_021804195.1 Acidobacteriota bacterium | reverse complement strand
GCCCGGCTGGGGGGCGCCGCAGCCGCCCGACCAGTCATAACAATTGAACGGGTCGTTGAACTGATACACCGTCAATGGGGTGCCCGTCTCATAGGTGGTAATGCCGCTGATCTCCCAGCCGCCCAGCGCCGAGGCCAGACCGCGGGCGTGGGCGAAGAAGGGCAGATCATAAATGTAGTTGAAGGTCAGCACCTGATCCCGGCTGAAAAAGGCCGGACCATAATCGCCCTGGGGATTATAGGTGTTCTGAATCGGCGAATTGCGGTCGGCGGAGTTATTGGTCAGATTGCGCGACCAGGTGTAGGCCAGACCCAGATTCAGGCCGGCCCTGACTCGCCGGTTGAGGGAGACCTGCAGCGAGTTGTAAATGGAGCTGAATTCCGGCACGCGGTCGTGAATCGAGGCAAAACCGGCGTAGGGCCGCACGGCGTTGAGTTGCGCGGTGGGATTGGCCCGGCGCGTGGATAATGGGGCCTGATTCAAATCAATCGAGCCCAGCAGATGGGTGCCCCGCGTCCCGACGTAGGCGACCTGCAGCAGCGTGTTGTGCAGGATTTCCCGTTCCACGGACAGATTCCAGTCCTGGATCATGGGCACCTTGAACTGGGGATTGCCGGTGGCAACCAGCACCAGCGGGAATGTGTTCACTCTGACGGTGCCGCTGTTGGGATTGTCGAACAAGTCGGCATTGCTGGGATTGGATTCATTCAGGCTGCTGACAAAGGGCGGATTGGTGAATTGATTCTGTTCCCAGATCCCATTCAGCGTGCGGTCATAAAACACCCCGTAGCCGCCGCGGATCGCCATCTGGCCGGCACCCGTGGGATCCCAGGAAAAGCCCAGGCGGGGCGCGAAATCCGTCTTGTAATCCGGATTCACCTGCGCGCCATAGGGTGAGTTGTGGCCGCCCACGATGATGCCGTTCAGGTAATTCGCGGGCGTGAAGGGACCGGGGTTGAAGGCGCCGGTGGCGGGATTGATTAAACCCCTGGCTTGGGCAAAGTTTAAGACGGCGGGATCGAAATTGTCCAGAATCCCGGGGGAATCATAGGGAGTGGGGAAATAGCTGTAACGCACCCCCAGGTTCAAGGTGAGGTTGGGGCTGACCCGCCAGTCGTCCTGCACATAGGCTTCAAAATTCAGGTAGTGCAGGTGGGGAATAATGTCGCGCGAGGCCTGGCCGAACGAGCTCGCCTCGCCCAGCAGGAAATTGGCGAAGGCGGGATTGCCGTTGGCGGCATTGAAGCCGAAACCGGCATCGCCGCTGGCGGCGTTTTCGCTTTTCGTCATCCATTGCAAGGTCAGGCCGGTGCGGATGGAATGATTGCCGTGAATGATGGAAAGGTTATCGTAGAAATTTTCATCAATGTTGCGTTCGTGGTAGGGCGCATTGGAGCCGCCCACCGGGCCGGTCAGGCCGCTGATGGAGGAGGTGGGAACGCGGTTGTAGGGATCGGAATAGGGCAGCTGGGAAAAATTGACGCCCGGAAAACTCGCCACGCTGGCGCTGGGCCCCACGTTCACGATGTTGATGCCGCCCCAGGAATAGTTGAAGGCCATTTCGTTGGCGATCGTGGGCGTGAACTCTTCGGTCAAATGCAGCACCAGATTGCGCCCCAGCGAATTCACATTGCTGTTGGCGATGCCGGGCAGATTGGAGCCGCCCCAGATGCCCAGGGGGTAGGTGGTGGGCGTGCTGTCATCCATATAGCGCCCAAACAGTTGCACGTTGCTGCTGATGCTCTGATCAATGCGCAGAATTTCCTGCCGGTAGTTGGCGGTGGAATTGAGTGGCTCGCTCAGGGTGCAGGTGAGCTGGGTGGTGCAGGTCGAATTAGGCCGGAATTGGGCATAAACGTTCTTGACATAGGCCTGCGCGTTGGGGCTGATGCAATTAATCTGGTCGCCCGCGATGCAGCCGGCGGGCGCCATGGCGGGATTGAGCACCACCGGCTTGCCCTGCGCATTCATCAGGCCGTTGAAATTGCCGCTCAGTTCCTGCGGATTGGGCAAATAAAAGACATGATTGGCGGGCAGGCTGGTGCGGCGGAACTCCTGGCTGAAGAAGAAAAAGGTCTTGTTCTTCACGATCGGACCGCCGATGGTGTAGCCAAAATCGTTATACCGGACCGGCGGGCGTTTTACGCCGTTGGCATTGTTGAAAAAGTTATTGGCGTTGAGCGCGTCATTGCGCACGAACTCATAGGCGTCGCCATGAAATTGATTGCCCCCGGAGCGGGTCACCACCTGGATCTGGCCGCCGCCGCTGCGTCCGTATTCGGCGTCATAGCTGCTGCGCTCGATCTTGACCTCGCGGATGGCGTCCACGCTGGGAACGTCGAGCAGCGTGAAATTGGAGCCGCTGTCATTGACATCGGCCCCGTCCACGGTCCAGTTGCTGGCCGAGGGCCGGGTGCCATTCACGGATAAGGCCGTCACGTTCTGCAGCCCGAAGCCTACAATCGTGCCCTGGGTCGAGGCCACGCCGGGTTGCAAGGCAACCAATTGCTCAAAATTGCGGTTGTCCAGTTCGAGGTTGCGGGCCTGACGTCCGGTGATGGTTTGCGACTGCGCCGCGGACTGTGTCTGCACCGCGACCGTGCTGGAGGTCACGTTGACGGTTTGGGTCAGCGCGCCCGGCCGCAATCGGGCATTCACCGCGCGATGCTGGCCCAAAGTGAGAGTGACGCCATGGGCCACATAAGACTGAAACCCATGGGCTTTAATGGTAATGCGATAGACCCCTGTGGGCAGCAGCGTGGCAATGTAATTTCCGTTGGAATTCGTGGTCACCACGCGCTGCGTGCCGGTGGCATGATTCCGAATTACGACCGTCGCCCCGGGAATCACCGCGCCCGAAGCATCCGTGATCTGACCCTGCAGCGTGCCGGTCACCGTCTGTCCCCACAACCTGGGCATCTTGGCAACCGAAGCTAAATGCCCGATCACGAGTTCCACATCCGCACCCGTGCGCGCCAACCGTGACTGGTGGCCCGAGCAGATCAACCTCAACCAGCTCCAGCAGCCCTCGCCGCGCTCCAA
>JAJZKJ010000420.1:978-3043 GCA_021804195.1 Acidobacteriota bacterium | reverse complement strand
GCCATTCTCGCATTACGGGCGGCGTGGAAAAGCCAGGATGCCCGCTGGGAACGGCTGTGGGCCAACCGCCCAGCTTACGTTTTGGCCAAGATACGAAAAAAAGCTGCATAAACTGTCACAGGCCCGCGAACAATGTAATCCGCGGCAAGGACAACAACTATCCGCGGCGGCGGGTAAAATGGTTACCTATTTTCTTTCTCGCACTGTGTCCCCGCGCCCCCGCTCTCATGGCGGGCTGAATTCAATGGTCAGCGCGGCCGGCGACCGTTGGCCGCGGCTATCGACGTGCGCCGCTTGCAGTTGGAGTTTTTGCACCACGATGTTCCGATGGTTGACCCGAAGTTCCAACGGAAAAGGCTTTCCTTTAAGCAACGCGGCGAGCCGGGCTAAAATCTGCGGCGTCATCACGCGCGCATAACCGGAACCGGCGTAGACGGCGATGATTCTGCCCAGGGACGGCCCTAGGCGGGGCAGCATGCTCTTCAAGCGGTCGATCAGCAGCGATCGCGGCAGGGGTAGAAGCCCCGCATGTAGATCATCGATTCGGATTTTCGCCAGCGGGGCCGTAGCGCCGGTCAAGGTTTGAACGTCGATGCCCACAGCGAGGACAGCGCCGGTGGGCCATTGCCGATCCAGCACGGCCAGGGTGATGCGGCCATCGGTAAAACGCACGAAGGGTCGGACCAGAGATGCGGGATGGCGCCGCGGTGAAACTCCGTCGGCGCCCTGGTATGTCACCGCCAACAGGCTGTTAACTTGATTCTGCGTGATGCGCCAGGTGATGCGCCGGAGGCGCGGATTTTGCGCCTCATTGCGCAGAGCCAGGATCGACATCTGCGCTTCCTGGGCATGGTTAAGCACCGCGCGGGAAGTCGGATTCAGCGGGCGATACCAGCCGGGGCGGACGCTCGGCAGCACCAGCGCCGCCAGCAGTACAAGGCTCACCAGCACGGCCGCCGCGCCAAGCCGGCCGCGCCATGTTCGCCGTCGCCGGCGTTTCCGGGTGCTTGCGCCGCCGACTGATACTCCATCCGCCGCCGAAACCGGTGGGGGGGGCGGATGGCTCGTTTTCGTCGATTCTCCGGATTTTCCCGGCAACGATTGTTCCGTCACGATCACCTCTTCCGGTTGGTTTGCGGCGCTGTGAGCTTCGCGGGCAGAACGACTTTTCGCCCATCATTCAGTTTAAGCTGTTGGCATATACCCGCGTTGAGTTCGATGGCGAAGCGAATGGGCCGGGGGCTGGGGTAAAGGGTCCGGCCATGGTCCGGCCGCATGGTGCAATGCCCCACGATCACGCCATGTTTATTCAGGAAAAGCAGGTCCAGGGGAATCCAGGTGTGCTTCATCCAGAATGTCTCGGGCCGGGAATGCGGGAAAACAAAAATCATCCCCCGCTTCGCCGGTAGATGGTGAATATACATCAATCCACGTTCCTGTTGCGCGGACGTGCGGGCCATCCACAGAAGAAATTGTTCATGGGCGAGTTCCAACCTGATGGTGGGCAATGAGAGCCGGCCACGATCGCCGGCCGCCGGCGCGGTTTTGGCCGGTGCGCCCGGCGCCGGCAGGCCGACAACAACCAAAAAAATCGGCACGATCATTCGCCATGCGATTGGCGCACCCGATCGTTGGCGTTGCCGGGCCGCGGACGCAAGCGGAAAATAAATCCAGGCCGGCACGTTCATGCTTCCTTTAAAACCCTGTCCGATTTCTCATCGTTATTCTATGAGGAGCCGGTGTTTCGGCAAACCGAAGCGGTGGAAATCAACTATGACCGGCCGACGGGGGCATCGGCTCTACATTGGCCGATGGGGGTACCGGCTCTACAGGCAGCAGATCGCGATAGGAAAATTGTCCGCGTATGACCGTTTGGCCGGGCGCAATCGGAACAGCTTTGTGAAAAAGAGGGCCGTGATAAACAAAGGTGTGAAACTCGCCGTTTTCGCCGCACGGATCCACTCCTGGCGGCAGATCAGTCAGAAGATGATTGTCAAATTCCCTGCCGGCAAACGCCGCCGGCAGTTTCCCGGTATCCACACATACCAGGACGGCCCGGCATCCC
>JAJZKJ010000420.1:0-968 GCA_021804195.1 Acidobacteriota bacterium | reverse complement strand
CCAGGGCGATGAAATCACGCGCCACCGCGGCGGTATCCATGCGCCAAATTGGATAGGCGCCGCGCATGCCAATAGCGGCAAGCTGCCGCTGCCGCCAGGCGCGCAGATCCTCCAGGAACAGATCGCCGAACACCACGTGTTCCACGGAGCGTTGGCGCCAGCTTGCGAAAACCGCGTTGGTTCGCTCCACATATTGGCGGTTGTCCGGGGCGGCGGCCACGTAGACCAGTTCCAGCGGCAGTCTCAGCGCCGCCGCCTGGAGCTCCAGCAGTTCGCGCCGTACGCCGTGCATGCTGACCCGGTCAAAATCACGGCTGATGGTCGCCACCAGCGATCGAATGACAAATTCGCCGGATAAGGAATTGCGGTACAGCGCATAGACGCTGTCCTTGCCGCCGCTGAAAGACATGATGGCCGGCGTGTTCATGACGCCCCGGTTTTTCTTGCCGTTGCCGCCGGCGGCGCCGCGCGAACATGTTCATACTTGGGTTGCCGGCCCATCAGGTCGCTGATGCCTTGGCGCGGGTTCTTGTTCGCAAAGAGCACCGCGTGCAGACATTGGCTGATGGGCATTTCCACGTGGCGCCGCCGCGCCAGTTCCACCACGCTTTGTGTGGTCGCAATACCCTCCACCACACCCCGCACCCGCGCGGCCGCGTCTGTGGGCTGGAGGCCGCGGCCAATGTATTCGCCGAAGGTGCGGTTGCGCCCCGCGGGCGCAAAGCAGGTTGTCACGAGGTCTCCCAACCCCGCCAGTCCGCTGAAGGTTTCCGTCCGCGCGTCCATCGCCACCCCCAGCCGGGTTATTTCCACCAACCCCCGCGTGAGCAAAGCGGCCTTGGCGTTGGTGCCGGTGCGCAATCCATCGAGAATGCCGGCGGCGATCGCAATCACGTTTTTCACCGCCCCGGCCAGCTCCACGCCGGGTAGATCCGCATTGCGGTATATTCGCAGGTGGTTGGTCGTGA
>JAJZKJ010000419.1 GCA_021804195.1 Acidobacteriota bacterium | reverse complement strand
GGTCGATACCGTAGTAATCGCCGGAGACCGGGCTGCCTCCATAGATCACGCCATCGACGATGATCGGTGTTGCGGTCTTCATCGCCGGCGGCACCGGCCCATCGGCAAACCGCTTCTGCCACAGGATATGGCCCGTTTTGGCATCGAGCGCGAGCAGCACATTGGCCACCTGATGGTCGCCGTTGGTGCTGTTGACGGTAACTTCCTGCACCACCGTCCCGTCGGCATAGGCCGGCGTGCAGTCGCCGATGCCGGTTGCTACCATGTCCGGGATGGTCGCCTTCCAGGTGATCTGCCCGCTCGCTTCGTCGATCGCGTACAGGAAGTTGGGATCTGTGCCGCCGACGAACACCTGCCCGTCGCCTTTGACCAGCGAGGACATGCTGACGAACGAGACTATGTCGGATTTCCAGATAAGCGCCCCGCTATCGGCCGCGAGTTTGTAGACATGGCCATCGCCGGTGCCGGCATAGAGAAAGCCGTCATCCAGGAGCGGCGTCGGCATGGCTTCGCCCGGCGGATGGAAGGCCCAGATCTCTTTCCCGCTCTGGCGGTCGAGGGCGTAGATCGTATTCAGCCCGGGCCCGCGTGTCGGCCGTTCGCCATGCACATATTTCATCGTATTGGCGTAGTTGAAATACGCGTTGCCGGTCGAGACGAAAACCTTGTTGCCGGAGACGAGAGGATTGCTCATCGTCATGTTCCAGCCATAATGCGACCAGACCAGCCTGCCGGTCGCGGCATTCAGCGCGTAGGTGTAGCCGTTATCGTCACCGACATAAACGATGCCCGCAACGACGCTCACCCCGACGGGCATGCCGATGGTGTAGGCGGTGGTCTTGAAATCCCCAGCTAGCGGCGGGCCATCGAGCGGCAACGCACCGGCCCCGGCAAATGACCAGCGCACGCCATCACGGAGCATCTGCGGCGCATCTGCGGGTATCGCAAAGACCGGGTTGCGGCCGGCAGTGGCGGCATAGGTCGTCCAGTCATGAGGGTAGAAGCCAACGACATTCGTCGCCGGCAGATTTTCGGGAAAGAACTGGTTGGGAAACTCGGCGGCCACGGCATCGGATGGTGTCGGCTCCGCCGCGCGGACTTGGGTCGCCGAGACGGCAGAGAAGGCGAACGCCAGGGCAGCAACGGTGTTCAGCATTAGCGTTCTGCGCTGCAGCATCTGAGGAAGTCTGGTCATGTGATGGTCCTTTTCCCGGTGCTGGATCCTGTCGCGGGGTGTGTGGAAATTCTGTGTGGCGTAATCTCCGGGTGAGTTCAACCACCAGGCTCGGCGTATGAGCGCCGTGGGAGATCACGCCATGGAGAAGAATTGAACCGCCCCGGGTTTCCCGGAGGCGCTTCCGTTTGTGGGCGAGCGTGCGCCGTCCCCTGTTACCTTATGATTATTCTACACGGTTTCGCAAAGCGTGCGGAACGGGATCCTGTTCACGGTATCGGTCAAAGGTGCCGATGGCCGTTTCCTCAAATAGCAGCGCCTGTGCTCTGGGCGATCATTGCACCGAGCGCGGCGCTGTTTCATTCGCCGCGCAGCCGTCGCGAAAATGGCCGACAAAACCGCGCGGCTCGGCGCCATAAGCGGGGCAGGATCATTCGCGCGGAAAAATCCCGCGGCGCATCGCGCCATAAGCCGAATCCTGTGTGCTCGGGTGAGTAAGTTCCCGAAATGAATGGATTGCAGCGCCGCACGGCGCGAGCGCCGCGCGCCCGGCCGACAGGAGCACCATTGCATACGCGGCCTCGACTAAAACCAAACATTATGGCCTCTCTATCAGTTGATAGTGGCGTTCGCCCCCGACGATATTTTATCGCCGGGGACGAGAGTACAGACGAGTGAGAAGATCCTCTCTCTCAACTCGCGGCGATCTGCCGCGCCGCCTGCTCGATGATATTTTGCACACGCTGACTTTCGCCTTCGCTCCAGGAGCCGGGGTGCAACACCAACGCCTGGCGCAGTGTCTGCATTGCCTGCTGAACGTTTTCCGGCGTCATCTGCTCTGAAAGCGCGCGGCCAGCCAGTTCCATCCTGGTCATCACACCCTCCACGCTGGCGTTATTGGCCTGCAAAAACGCCATACCCGCTTGCGTCGGTTCAAAGCGACGTTTGCCATCGCCCGTCGGGTCGAGTGCTTTGGGCTGAATCAGCCCCTGCTCCTCGAGCAGAGTCAATGTCGGATAGACCGCGCCGGGGCTCGGCGTATAGCTGCCCGCGAAGCGCTCCTCGATGGTCCGGATCAGTTCGTAGCCGTGGCGTGGCTTTTCAGCCAGCAGCGCAAGAAGCGCAATCCGCAGATCACCGTGAGCAAAAACGCGATCGCCGCGACCGCGCCGCCCGCCCATGCCCATACCGCGCCGCCGCCCCATCCCGGAGCCATTGCAGCCACAACCTTGGTTGGATGCAAACATCGGAAGATCCCCTCACAAAATACATAAGTCACTTAAGATAGTCTTTTTGTCTTTTCAAGGGCGGGGCGGCCCAGGGCAAAAAATACCCGCGATCACGCGCGGTAGTGCCGTAAATAGCGCCACTCGAAGGCGCGCTTGGCGAGATGCCAGAGGGGATTGGGCAGAACGAGCGAGCGTTCTGGCGTGCGGTAAACCATGACGCCGCTGTTCAGGGTATCGACGATGCAGACCAGTTCGGCCTTGAACGTCGCGCCGCCAGGCGTGCCGGCGAGAAAAGCGATGGCGTTTTCCACCGCGGTTGCCGCCTGCAGATCGGCCGTGTGCCCTTGCTTGGGGAGCCAATCGGGCGCCCCGGCGTAGGAGCCGGCATCGCCCGCGACGAATACCCCTGGAAAGCCGGGCACCTGGCAAGCGAGATTCGATTGGATGAAGCCACCGGGCGAAAGCGGCAAACCGCTCGCGCCCGCCCAGTCGGGCCCGGTCATACCAGGGACAAAAGCGATCAGATCGGCGGCAATGTCGCCCCCCGCGGTCTTGATCGCGCCGGCGTCAAAGCCCGTGATCCGGTGCCCGAGATGGGTGCGGATATGACGCTTTTCCATTTCCAAAAGCAGCCGCGCCACGGC
>JAJZKJ010000418.1 GCA_021804195.1 Acidobacteriota bacterium | reverse complement strand
ATCAACCGCACCATGGCCCAGGTGCACGCCCTGCTGTTTATCTCGCCCAAACCGCACAAGGCCCGCGCCAGTGGACTGCCAGCGGCAAGTTGGGGCGCGAAAATAAACGTCAATGCGCCGAAGCCGATCAGACACAAGCCGATAAACGTGTAGTAAACCCAGAAGAGCCGCCGCACGAAAATCGGCACGGGGGCGAGATGCTGCCGGAGTGACACCACCCGTGGCATGGTAAACCCTGCGCAGAGCAGCCCGAGATGCATAACGCCGGCAAGCTGGAGGCAGATGATCAGATCGTTGGTATGCATGTGGACTCCTATGTGGCTCCGATGCTGGAAAGCAGCGGCAAGATGACATGCCGGATAAATACCGGCGGAAAGAGCAGCGGCAGCGGCAGAACAAGAAATGCGAGCATAAACACCCGCCCCCGCGTCCCCGTGCTGAGACGAAATCTTCGGCCCGGTCGGCTCCGCTCGATGAGGACACCAGCTGCCTGAAGCAGAAAATAACAGGTGGGCAGACCGTAGCCGCCGCCTGCGGGCAGAGAGATCGCCAGTTCATGCAGCAAGCCGGAAAGGGCGAAGGTCACCACCGTTGCTGCGACCGTGTTGGTACGCCGTCGCAGAGGCCGGAAGACAAGCGGATTGGCCAGATCGCTGAAGGCGCGATTCCAGCGTCGCCCCCACAACTCTGCCAGCGACGTGGCGGCAAGGGGCTTGCACATAATGGGCACAGCCCGGACGCCGCGCCGGCGCCACGCCACCGAGAGCAGGTCAAAGAGGCCGAAGTGCAGCATGCAGATCATGCCGACCATGCCGATCCAGCCGGCGATGAGAGGATCAGTTCCGATCAGCAGGCGGGCAGTCCCCCAGAGCAGAATCGCGCCGGAGGTTATATTAACGGCGGCCGCTATCCACTCCTGCCGTCCGGGCATGGTGGCTCGCTTCTCGCGATTCATAAACGCTGCTGCATCCATTCCCGGCCACGCAAATAAATAGGCCAGCAGGCGTCTGCGTGGCGGCGGAGCGATTATGGCAACGGCGGGTAGCCGCGAACTTATCCATTTCAAGCCGGCGAACAGCGCCATCGCAATCGCCCACATCCACATCCATCGAGCCAAAAGCGGCCGCAGTGAAAATGCCGCTATCAGCAGCAGTATCAGTGGAAGAAAATCGCCGAGATGCAGGCGGATGGGATGCCCGTGCGAACGCTCAAGATGCAGGGCACAGCGACCGCCTGTGCACCCGCGATTGGCGGCCACCCATCGGTAGGCGGCGCGCAAAGCTGATCGAACTCCGGGGACGTGGGCGAAAAGCCGAATCGGCCTTGCCCACCAGACATGCCTCGCGATTTCAAGCAGGGCGTCAGCCCCACCGAAACACTGTCCATCGGGCAGGAGAAACCGCATTTCGGCAAGCAGTTGTTTTTCGGGCATCTGCAGCCGCTGGCGCACCCAAGGCGATTGAAGCGGTTCAAGAGCCAACCGCCGGCGCTGGAGCGTCCGCCGACCCCAGCTTGCTACGCGGCGGCAGAAGGGGCAGTCGGCATCGTAGAGAACCCAGCCTTGAATATCTGCAATATCTGTCATTTCAGTCTTCACAGAAATCACTCCCCAAAAAAACTCACTGCCCCAGGCGCAGCAGTTTGGCCACCGCGCCGCCGAGCTTGAGGAATCGAACCAGGGTACCGGTGGGCCATTGGCGGACCTGCGTGTACCAGTTTGATGTCGTGGTCATGAATTCCCGCAATTCCTTCAGTTGTGCAACGGTGTACTCGTCGGTATGCGGATGGTCCGCCGCCTGCGCAATGCACTCTTCCAGCATCTGGCAGGTTGGATCGATCTCGCGGCGTTTACGCTCATCCATGATGATCCGAAAAAGTTCCCAGACATCGCGGATGGACTCAAAATGATCCCGTTTATCCCCCAGAATATGAACCAAACGCACGATTCCCCACCCCTGTAATTCGCGCAGACTGTTGCTGACGTTTGAGCGGGCCACCCCAAGGGCCCCGACAATATCCTCGGCGTTGAGTGGTTTGGGCGAGATAAACAGCAGGGCGTGCACCTGGGCCATGGTGCGGTTGATGCCCCAGCGCGTTCCCATCTCACCCCAATGAAGGATGAATTTCTGCTGAACCGGGTCGAGCTTCTTCATGGCGTCCTCCATTTCTGTCATTACAGAATATACAGATACAAATGCATTTGTCAAGCGGATTCTCGCCGAGTTGATGAAAAGCCCGCGAATCCATGCCGGCCCGCGGCACCACCGGCCCGCCGGCCGCAGTGAGGCGCATAACTCCCGGCCAGGATCGGCGCCCTTGCTGGCAACTGCTCATGGAGCCGATAGAATACGCCCCATGAAAATAAATATTCGCCATTATCTTCGCCGCGCGGCATGTCTCATTCCGCTCCTCTCCGCAGTGGCTCTGGTACTGCTGTCCGCAGCCCGGGTGCACGCACGGGCCGGAGGCGGTGAGGGATTCAGCGGCGGGGGTGGAGGCGGTGGCGGTGGAGGTGGGGGGGGCGGCGCGATCCTGCAATTGATCATCTATCTGGTCATCGAACAGCCTGAAATCGGCATCCCGCTGCTGATTATCTTCGGCGTGATCTATTTCTACACCCATCGCAGTGTCGCTGGGGCGATGACCAATAACCGCATCAATCAGGGGATGCAGGCGGAAGATGAGGTCCAGGCCAATCAGGGATTGTTAAATATTCAGGCATCCGACCCGTCATTCGATGCCCAGGCTTTTTATCAGCGCGTGACACAGGCATTTCTTAAAATGCAGGATGCGTGGTGCGCTCAGGACCTGACCAGCGTTGACGCCTTCATATCCGACGGCGTCCGCGAACGCTTCAAGCTGGAATTCATGCAGGCGAAGCAACTGGGCGAAAAAGACCGCATGTCGCAGATTCAGGTCCTTTCCGTTTTTCTGGCTCACGCTACGAATGATCATCTCTACGACACCGCTGTGGTCGGTATTAACGCCAGTGCCGTCGATCAGACCATCTCGGCCTCCACCGGGCAGGTGCTCTCCGGTTCCGCCGA
>JAJZKJ010000417.1 GCA_021804195.1 Acidobacteriota bacterium | reverse complement strand
ATCCTGCCAGGCGGTGAGCCGTTGCGCGCTGATATCCTTCGGTGTCTGACGCAGGGCGTCGGCCAGCTGAATCAGCGACTGGCGGGTTTTGTGTCCATCCGCGCCGGCGGCAGACTCGGAGTCGGCCAGCTTGACGACCGCTGCGCGAATCGGTTCGATATCCGCGGCGGACAGCGCCGGCGGGGGCGTCCAGCGTATGGCGGAAAAAGCGCGGCTGCCGCGTGCCAGTCGCTTTTGATTATTAATGGCATCATAAAGGCTGCTGGTGGAAAGAATCTGCGACCCGGCGTGGATGGTTGCATTGAGGCGATGCTGCAGGGCGGCAATCTTTTCTGGATGGTGCGAGAGTACGACGGCATACCACGACGGCATGTCTTTGATGAGTTGGACGGATTTCAAACCGCGGGCCTGGAGTTTAAGAAGATTTGGGTTGAACTTTACGCTCAGCGCAAACGGGCTCAATGCCACCACCAGCGCCAGCCAGCAGCCGAGGGCGACAAAATTCCACCAGGTGGCTTTGGGGGGGGCTTTATGGAGGGTGTAGCGCCGGGCAGCGGGAACGGGTTTGAATTTTGGTGGCCAGATGGTAAGCATCGCGGGTAAAATGGTGAAACCGGCCAACAATGAAAAAATTAATCCCCCGCCGGCAATCACCCCCAGTTCCGCATCGCCGGTGAAGTGAGTCGTCAGGGCGACGAGGAATGCCGCCGATGCCCCGCAGCAGGCGGTCAAAACAGCGGGACCCGAGTAACGAAATACTCTCATCCAGACGGCGGAGGGACGCTGGTAGCGCCGTACCTCGCGTCGGTACCGCACGAGAATCTGGATGATGTAGTCCATGCCGATGCCGATCATGGCAATGACAAACACGGTTGAAAGGAGATTGAGCCTGCCGACGACCACCGTCGCATAGCCGAAGGTCCATGCGATGGCCGCCGTGAGGGACACTCCGGCGGCAACGGCCAGCCACACGGACCGCAGCATCAGGATGAGGCCGATCACCACGACGGTCATGGCCAGTGCTTCGGCCCAGTTGGTGTCGTGGGTGGTAATGCGCATTTCATCGGCCGAGAGCACAGGGCGACCGGTGAGGCCGAAGTGAAATTCAGATGCAAAGGGTGCTGCCGCCGCGTGAACCGCCGCACTGATTTTCTCCAGCGGGAGGGACACCGCCGCGAGGGAATCATAGGTGAATCGCGGGTAGACGTTTATGACGAGCAATCGACGGTTCACATTGTCCGCTGCATGAAAATAATAATATCCCAGATCGCGTGGAGTGGCTCTCCGCGCCGGCATGAAAATCTGCTCCATGGACGCTGCCGGGTGCGGGTCGTCCGGCGGGCGGGCCAGAAATAATCTCAGCGAGCGGGAAAGCCGCCGAAGAAACGCCCGACCGTTGAGCCCGGTCAGCGGAAAATGCTTCAGGAGGGTGAGGAGACGATTTTTGCCCAGCAGGGCATTTTTCGCTGCCGACCGGCCGGTAAACAGGGTGGCGAGGCGCGCGATGTCGGGTTGGGCGGCGCGGGCCTCGGCAACCTGGCGCGGCCCGGCAAAGCAGATCGCCCAGGGGCCGAGTTGATGCAGCGGCACGTGCGAATCAACCGCCCGTACATACTGCGAAAGTCCGCGAAGACGTCGGGTAACCGCGTCGGCAGCGGCGACCCATTGCCCGGCAGGTGGGGGGTTTTTATCGTTACGGGCGGTAATGACCACGTAAGCGGCCTCATTTTCGGGAAATTCGTGGATGAATTGGAGATAGCGGTGGAAAAATGGCACGCGGGCGGAGAAGAGTTTATTCTGATCTGTTGAGATCGGGAGAAAAAAAACCGCCAGCAGGGCTCCCAGAATCGTCAGCGATACGCCCAATGCGAGCACCCATCGCGGATGATGGATCACCAGCAGGACGAAGGCCAACATTTTCCGCTGGGTCAGATGCATGGAGGTTCAGTTTGGTTCATTTTTCCGGTTGCCGCCACGAAATCTTCCTCACCCCGCCCGCATCACATTTTTGGCCAGGCTCATGACCGTATCCCACGCCGCACCGGGAATGCGTTGGGTATCCGCCAGTGTCTCTTCCATGGCGGTCAGGAACCAGTCCATATCCGCCTGCGAGACCACCAGCGGAGGGAGGAATTTGATCACCTCCGTGTGATACCCGGCCACCTGGGTCAGAATGCGATGCTTCTGCATCAGCGGTACAACAATCATCTGGCCGAAGACACCGAAATTCAGTTTATGCAGAGCATCCCATGCCAGCCGCAATTTAATAGATGATTCCGGCCGGGCAAAATCAATGCCGAACATCAATCCCTTCCCGCGAACCTCGGTCACAAACGGGCAGTTGCGTCCGATGTCGCGCAGGCGGTCGATGGCGTATTGACCCAGTTGGGCGGCATTTTCCACCAGCCGCTCCTCCTCAATCACCTGAATGCTGGCCATCGCCGCGGCCATCGCCAAATCATTCTGGCCGTAGGTATTGGAATGCACCACGCAGCGTTCCATGGAATTGAATACCGTCTCGATGATCTGCGCCTTGCAAATAACGGCCCCCACGGGCACAAAGCCTCCCGAAAGGCCTTTGGCAACGCATACGATGTCGGGTTCAACGCCCGGCCAATGCTGAAAGCAGAACCATTTTCCCGTGCGTCCCATGCCCGATTGCACTTCATCCACAATCAGCAGCGTGCCGGATTTCCGGCACAGGCGCTGAGCCTCGATCAGAAAACCGTCGGCGACAACCTCGCAGGTCTTGCCCTGGATCGGCTCGAGAATAAAGGCCGCCACATCGCGCCCGGCCAGAGCCTTTTCCAGCGCCGAGAGATCATTAAATGGAATTTCGACCGCCCCGGGCACCAGATCACCAAAGCGTTCGCGGAAAAATGCCGCCCCGTTGACGGAGAGCGATCCGGCTGTGAGGCCGTGAAAGGCATTATGGCAGTGAACAACCTTCTGTCGGCCGGTGACACAGCGGGCAAACTTCAGCGCCCCTTCCACCGATTCCGTTCCGCTGTTGGTAAAAAACACCCGCCACGCCCCGTCTGGCATATGACGGA
>JAJZKJ010000416.1 GCA_021804195.1 Acidobacteriota bacterium | reverse complement strand
CTTGCTGTCTGCGAGAATCCCGGTGATCAAAAAGCCGGAAAGCACAAAAAATAGATCAACGCCAGCCCAGCCACGCGCAAGAACGCCCTTCAAAATTCTGGCTGGGAGCGAGGAACCCATGGCGACCATTCCGGCGTAGTGAAAGGCCATGACCATCAGAATGGCCAAACCGCGCAGGCCATCAAGCTCGGGGAAGTGCTTGCGGCCGCTGAAGAACGGATCGGCGGTGCCCGGCTTGGCCTCGCTCAATAGCGCAGGCGGTGTCGCCGGCGTAGTTCCGCTGGCTTCCAGATTCTGCATTCCAGTTTCTAGTTTCTCAACAACAGGTTCCAGGTTCTCGACACGTTCATCACTCATCGCTTCCCATCCTTCGCTTGCAAATTCCCCGGTGCAGCTGACTAATCATTTTCAACACGCCGTCTGGCCCGGAATATCCGGCCGCCGCGCGGAAAGCTTCCACAACTGGCGACTCGGCGGGCGTGCTGCAAGAACTGGCTAGGCGGATTCTCACTGGTTTTTCCCCCCCGATTTAATAACCTCCCCAGCGTTGTTGGTGCCCCTCACCGCGGCCTTCGGCGCGCGCGCGGCGGCGAGCACGCCCGCAAAGAATCCGCACCAGCCAGCGGCAATACCTGCCAGGCCGCCGAGAATTCGCCGGGCAGCCCAATAGAATGTTCGCACAAACTCACGGGCCGAGCCGTAGCAACAGTGGAGGATATACCGCCAGAAGTATTATTTCCGTAATTTCTACGCCCGCCGATTCCTTCGCATTTTCCCACTCTATTATGGCCTTCTGGCCGTTATTTTCCTGGGATTAGGCGCACTGCGGTTGGCGGTCCCGCATTTTTGGAGCGCCCACAGAACCTTCCACGGCCCCTGGCACGCCCAGATCTTCCTTTGGACCTACACGACCAACCTCGCCTTCGTTTTCGGCCACGCAACCTTGCCCTATCTGGCCCACCTCTGGTCGCTCTCGGTTGAGGAGCAGTTCTACTTGCTTTGGCCGCTGGCCGTGTTTCTCGTTCCCACGCGCCGGCTCCCAATGGCCTGCTGCGTCCTGATCGCAATCGGCATTTTTTCCCGGATCGCCTCCGCGTCCTTCGGCCTCAACGGGTCGCAGATCTATTTTTTCACGCCGTGCAGGATGGACGAGTTTGGTATTGGTGCGTTGGTCGCGACGCTATCTCGTGTACCGGGGTGGGAAATCGGTCGGCTGGCTCGGCCAGCGGTGTGGGTGTTCCCCATTGCCGCGATCGCGGGATTCTCATCCACGTTCGTCACCGGGAAGATGCCGGCAATCCTCGGGTCTGCGGCAACGGCGTTGGGCTTTACGGCGATCTCGCTTGCGTTCGCGTCGCTGCTTATACTGGCCAGCGTTCCTCGCCGCAGGCTCGCCTGGGTGGGGAGCTTCTTTCGGATCAAAGCCATGCGCAGCACCGGGAAATACAGCTACGCTATGTACGTCTTTCATGTGCCGGTAATGGGGGTTCTGAGCCTCGTGACGTTTCACACTTGGCTTGGAAAACGATTCAGTGAATACCATCTTTTCCAGGTGTCCATGTTATGCGCGTGTGTGGCCGGGACCTATTTATTAGCGTTCTGCAGCTACCACCTTTACGAGAAGCACTTCCTGAAACTCAAGAAATATTTCCCGGAAAAGGTGGCAGTGGCGTGACCAGCCCATGCGGCGTGTTCACCACAAAGCCACAGAGGCATCCCGATATCACAAGAGTAATTTAGGTCATCGGGATAAACTCCGGGCGACGAGGACGCAGAGGATGGAGCAGAGGCATCCAGCCCGAAGCCTTCGGCATTTGGTCGGCCGCGGACGCTGCAGATTCTCGGACAGATAGTGAAAAAAGCTCTCCGTAATTTGTACCGCTACGCGATTGTGCGCGAGTTGCTTCATCGCTTTGGCCCCGCAGTCTGGCGGTTGCCACGCGAATTGCGCGAGCGAATGGTCCCGGAGCGCCGGTGGGCGTCCGTTTCGGGGGCACTCATCCACCGATTCGGACAAGCCGAGGCGGTTGACCCTTCCCCGCCCCTGTTTGCACAGGGCGGCCTGAATTTAGGCCAGCGCATGGCGGCGGCGACTTATAGCCTGCCCAGAGCCTCGGTATTGCGCCTACCGGCTGCGTGGCTGGTGGGAAAGCACGCCATGCCAGTGACACCGGAGGGACGGTTGCTTCTCTCGCCATTTCGGGATGCCCCCCGAATTCTTGGCCTTGAGCCGCATGGGGACATTTTAGCTTTCCTGCGCTCCGGCAAATTCCGTGAAAAGCCGGAACCGGGATTTCGGGAGGCGTTTCCGCTGGTCAGCCGCCTGGACCCTAATTATTTTCATTGGATGGTGGAATCCTGCGGCCAGCTTCAGGGGCTGGATGCCTACTCCACGGCGAGGGGAGCCAAGCCGCGGATACTTATTCGCGCCGGTGGCAACCCATATATTCGCCAAAGCTTGGAACTGCTGGGATACGGTCCGCAGATTATTGAATGGCCGCAATCCAGCCCGCCGGTTTTTGTGGAAGGATTAATTCTTGCTTCGTTACCCGGAAATCGCGTGGCCTGCTCTCCGGAAAGCCTGCGGTGGCTGCGACAAAAATTCCTGACGGCGGCAGGGGTTGGCGCGGCGGCAATAACGCCGACCCGCAAAATCTACATTCGCCGCAGGCCGGGCGGCTGGCGGGCCGTCTCCAACGATGGCGAGGTTGCCAAGTGCCTTGAGACTGAGGGCTTCGAAACCACGCGGCCCGAGGGGCTGGCGCTGGCAGAACAAATACGGCTCTTTGCGCAGGCAAAGGTGATTGTTGGCATGCACGGAGCCGGGTTGGCTAATCTGCTCTTCGCTCCGCACGCCGCCATACTTGAGCTTACCGGGGATTACGGCGGAGGCGAGTACCTCAGCATGGCATGCGGGCTGGGAAACAGCTACGCGAGCGTGCGCTGCTTTACGCGAGGCGACGACATTGTTGTGGATTGCGATAAGCTTCTCCGTGCGATTAAGAGGTTATCAGAAGAATCGTGCTGCAAATAGTCGTCGTGGCTTCACCCCCGC
>JAJZKJ010000415.1 GCA_021804195.1 Acidobacteriota bacterium | reverse complement strand
GGCTATTGCCGCGGGCTGCAGCCTTATTATTCTCTCGGACCGCGGTCTTGCCGAAAATCGCGTTGCAATACCCGCCCTCATTGCCTGCGGAGCCGTACACCACCACCTCGTGCGCCAGGGCACGCGCACCCGCGTTGGGATTGTTATTGAAACCGGCGAAGCTCGCGAAGTGCACCATCACTGTCTGCTTGTGGGCTATGGGGCCGATGCCATCAACCCCTACCTCGCCTTTGACGTGCTTTGGAGCCTCAAGCGCGAAGGCACACTCGATGCCAAGCTTGACGATGAAAAAATCGCCAAAAACTATATCAAGGCGGTTGGCAAAGGCATCCTCAAAGTCATGAGCAAAATGGGCATCTCCACGCTGCAAAGCTACAAGGGCGCCCAGATTTTTGAATCCGTCGGATTACATCGTGAGGTTATTGAACGCTGCTTTGCCGGCACAATTTCTAAAATAGACGGTGTCAAACTTGAGGTGCTTGCCCAGGAGGCTCTGCGCCGCCATGCCATCGGCTTCCCGCAGGGAGCCGATGCCGTGCGACTGCCCGTATTGCCCGACGGCGGCCAATATGCCTGGCGAAAAGATGGCGAGCAGCACCTGCTCAATCCTGAAACCATCGCCTACGTGCAGGAAGCAGCCCGCAGCAACAGCCGCGAAGCGTACAAACGCTACGCTCAAATCATTAATAGCCAGGCGGGGCATTTGTGCACCCTGCGCGGGCTTTTTGGCTTCAAAAATAATCTCGCCCCGGTCCCGCTTGAAGAGGTGGAGCCTGCCGCTGAAATCGTCAAACGGTTTGTCACCGGAGCCATGAGCCTCGGCTCGATATCCACCGAAGCGCACGAAACCCTTGCCATTGCTATGAACCGCATCGGCGGCAAGTCCAACACCGGCGAGGGGGGCGAAGATGTCCGGCGTTTCAAACGCGACCCCAACGGAGATTGGCGCCGCTCGGCCATTAAACAGGTGGCCAGCGCCCGCTTTGGCGTTACCATCAATTACCTTACCAATGCCGATGAAATCCAGATTAAAATGGCTCAGGGCGCCAAACCCGGCGAAGGCGGCCAGTTGCCCGGCCACAAAGTTGATCGGTACATCGGCAAATTGCGCCATGCCACACCCGGCGTGCAGCTCATCAGCCCGCCGCCGCATCACGACATCTACTCCATTGAAGACCTGGCGCAGCTCATTTACGACCTCAAAAACTCCAATCCCAAAGCGCGCATCAGCGTCAAGCTCGTCGCCGAGGTTGGCGTTGGCACCGTCGCCGCCGGCGTCTCCAAGGCGCATGCCGACCATGTGCTGATTGCCGGCCACGACGGCGGCACCGGCGCATCGCCCCTCACCAGCATCAAACATGCCGGCACACCTTGGGAACTGGGCCTGGCTGAAACGCACCAAACCCTCGTCCTTAACGACCTGCGCAGCCGCATTGTCGTGCAGGTGGATGGCCAGCTTAAAACGGGACGCGATGTTGTCATTGGCGCATTGCTCGGAGCCGAGGAGTTCGGCTTTTCAACCGTACCGCTCGTGGCCATGGGCTGCATCATGATGCGCGTATGCCACCTTAACACCTGCCCCGTCGGCATCGCCACGCAGGACCCCGTCCTGCGGAAAAAGTTTGCCGGCAAGCCCGAACATGTCGTCAACTACTTCTTCCTTGTTGCCGAAGAAGTACGTGAGCTGATGGCGCAGCTCGGTTTTCGCAAGCTGCAGGATATGATCGGCCGGGTAGATGTGCTGGAGGTTGGTGCCGCGATCCAACATTGGAAAACCCAGGGTCTCGACCTGACGCCCATTCTCACACCAGCGCACAAAATGCACGAAAATGTTGGCGTGTACGCCACCAAAGCTCAAGATCACGGCCTGGAAAATGTGCTCGACCAGACCATCATCCGCGATGCCCGTACCGCCATTGACACCGGCAAAGCGGTCAAGCTTTCCTACCGTGTTAAAAACACTAACCGCACCGTAGGCACCATGCTCAGCCACGAAATCGCCAAGGCCTACGGAGACACCGGCCTGCCGGAAGATACCATTCACATTTCGCTCCGCGGCTCGGCTGGCCAAAGCCTGGGCGCATGGCTCGCTCGCGGCGTGTTTATCGAACTTGAAGGCGACGCCAACGATTATGTCGGCAAGGGGCTTTCGGGCGGAATCATCGCCGTTTACCCCGACCGCGCCAGCACATTTAAGCCTGAAGAAAATATCCTAATAGGCAATACGGTGCTCTACGGCGCTACCAGCGGCAAAGCGTTTTTCCGCGGAGTCGCCGGCGAGCGCTTTGCCGTCCGCAACTCGGGCGCATCGGCGGTGGTTGAAGGCACCGGCGATCATGGCTGCGAATACATGACCGGCGGACGCGTCGCCATTCTCGGCCCCACCGGACGCAACTTTGCGGCCGGCATGTCGGGCGGCATTGCATACGTGTTCGACCCGGACGAACAATTCTTGCAGCGCTGCAACCTCGCCATGGTAGATCTGGAAAAGCTTGTCCAACCAGAAGACATACAGGAACTCAAAACCATGATTGAAGAGCACGCCCGCTATACGCAAAGCAGCGTGGCCGCGGGCATTTTGGCAAACTGGAATGCCAGCCTCGCCAAATTCCACAAGGTTATGCCCATCGAATATCGCCGCGCGCTGGAGCGTCAAGCTCAAGAAGCACGCCTCGGCAAACCCGAGGAGGTGCAGCATGGGTAAACCCACCGGCTTTATGGAATATCCCCGCGAACTGCCCGCGTCGCGCCAGCCGCTGCTTCGCGTACTCGACTGGAATGAGTTTCATGATCACATGCCGACGGACGGCCTGCGTAAGCAAGGCGCCCGCTGCATGGACTGCGGCGTTCCTTTTTGCCACAGCGCCTGCCCCGTCAACAACCTCATTCCAGAATGGAATGACCTTATCTACAAAAACCAATGGCACGAGGCTTATACCCGCCTCGCCAAAACCAACAACTTTCCGGAGTTTACCGGGCGTGTCTGCCCCGCACCCTGCGAAGGTTCCTGCGTGCTGGGCATCAACGAGCCGCCCGTCACCATCAAAAGCATCTCCAGCCGCC
>JAJZKJ010000414.1 GCA_021804195.1 Acidobacteriota bacterium | reverse complement strand
ATGAAATTCCGCTTGCCGCTCAGATCATCAACCTGGCGCAAACCCTGGAGGTGTTTGCGTGGGCGGAAGGTCCGGCGAAGGCCTTTGCGGTGATCGGGCAGCGCTCGGGCCGCTGGTATAACCCGGAACTGGTTTTACTGGCCCGCAGCTTGCAGGCGGAGACAAAGTTCTGGGAACGGCTGTGCGACCGCGAACATGACGCCAGTCTGCGGCAGGAGGTTCTGGAGCTGGCGGACGGCGGGCAATGGCAGGCCACAGAAGCGCAGCTCGACAACATCTGCGACGGTTTTGCCGCCATTATTGACGCCAAAACCCATTTTACTTTTCAGCATTCGACGGGCGTGGCCGAAGCCGCCCGGCAGATCGCGCTGCGCCTGGAATTGCCCTGGGAGGAACAAAAGATGCTCTGGCGCGCGGCCCTGCTGCATGACATTGGCAAACTGGCCGTGCCCAACACAATTCTCGAAAAACCGGGCGCGCTTTCACCCGCCGAATGGCAGCTGATGCGCGAGCACCCGCGCCATACCGTGCGCATTCTCGAACGCGTGGAAGGCTGGCAACCGCTGGCCCGGCTGGCGGGCGCGCATCATGAGCGCCTCGATGGCAGCGGCTATCATCTGGGCTGGAGCGCGGAGCAACTCAGCCGGCTGGACCGCATGCTGGCGGTGGCCGATGTCTATGACGCGCTCCAGGCCGAACGCCCCTATCGCCCGGCGCTGCCCAGGGAAAAAGTCGCAGCTATTTTGCGCCAGCAGATGCCGCGGCAACTGGATGCGGAGTGCGTGGAGGCGTTACTGGCGTCAATCTAAGAATCGAGTGGGCGAACCGCGCGGAACGCGGCGCGGCGGCATCAGGCGCCGCTTTGGCCGGCGGCAGCGCCGGTCTGGCGATGCAGGACAACGTGGGCATGAAACATCTGGCTGCTGATGCGCAGATTCAGGGTGTTGCCATGCAGCGTGCCCGTGTGCCGAATATCGCCCTGGCCAAAGTGCGTGACAAAGCTGATGTGGCTGTCCTTGATCTTGAGCTGATGGACAGCGATGGCATTTCCGCCGACGGAGATGCGGCCCCTCCATTGACCGGTTTTTTGCCAGAGCTTTAAATGCATGGTCATGGCGCCCTGCGGCCCACTCATCCGGCCTTTCCATTGGCCGGCAAAACCGGCAGGGGCTTTGGCCGCCAACAAACCAACGCTGGCCAGCAGCACGACAACCAAGGCAAAACGGCCACTGCGCAGAGATTGAGTCATGGGAGTCTCCTGATGAACTACGCTCCGCAGTGTGGCACAAATCCACCTTCCTGACCCGCCGCGCCGCGCGATTTTACATTCTTAAAATTCAATCCATTACCGCACTGCCTGACCGGCAAATTGCAGCGCGGCAGGCAGATGCGCGGCAAAATAGAGCCAGTTGTGCCCGCCGGGGTAGAGATGAAACTGGTGCGGGATGTGGCGCCGGTTCAGCTCCCGGTTCAGGGCTTCCGCGCCGCGGTAAAATCCGAAGCCATCCTGGGCGCCGCAGTCAAAATAAATTTGCATGCCCGCCAGCCGGGCATGGCGGGCGAGCGTGAGCGGGCTGTTGCGTTTCCAGAAGCCCGGCCGCGGCGGCCAGCCAAATACCCGGCCGAAAAATCGCAGCCGCAGCTTCAGGCGAGGGTCACTGAGCTGGGCTGCCGGGGGGGCGCCGCATCAGGGCCGGGCTGTTGACCGCGACGGCGGCAAATTCCCCGGGATGGGCAAAGGCCATGCGCAGCGCGCCGTAGCCGCCCATGGAGATGCCGGCCAGCCCGCGATGACGGCGGCCGGGCAAGACCCGATACCGGCGGGCGATGGCGGGCATGAGTTCATGGCGAAAAAAATCGGCCCAGCGGAAGCGACCGTGGATGGAGTTGATAAAAAAACTGCTCCAGCCATCGGGCGCCACCAAGATGAACTGCCGCATGCGCCGCCGCCGCCAGAGGTGTTCGATCAGCTCCCAGGCGTTCGCAGCAACCAGCTCCTGTTCATTGCCGCCCAGGCCGTGAAAAAAATAGACCACGGGAAACCGGCGCCGCGGCTGCGCCAGATAATCGGGCGGCAGAAACACGCAGTAGGGAACGGCGCGATGCAAAATCCGGCTGGTCAGCGCGAGACATTCGATGCGGCCTTGCGGCAGCCTGACCGCATGGGTTCGCGCAGCCGGAATGGAAGCGGCGGGCGCGGGAACGGGCGGGGCCGGCTTTTGCGCGCGCCGGCCGGGGTGGAAATCCGGGGCGTCGTTGAGCAGCAGCAGGGCCGCCACGGCGATGCCAACCCAGAGCAGCAGACGAGTTCGGCGCGGCTGGACAGCCATCTCTCCATATTAAAACCCTGATTGCGGCGCAGGATGAGATCCGGGAAGGGACAGACATTCCGAATTATCGTACGCCGCCCCCGCAATGAGCGATTACTCACATATTGCCCAGCATGGCTTTACCGTAACCGACTCTATGACGAACGCATCTTATCCATAGCGCGGCTTTTGCCGTGGTCATGAATGATTCCGGAGGCTCTATGCATCGCTATTCCTCTTTTCTGCCCGCCTTGGTTGTTTTACTGTTCGCGGCCCTGCCGGCCTGGGCCGCCCGCACTTATAGCACACATTTAACCATCACGAACCCCTACCAAATTGCCGGCCATCGTCTGCGGCCGGGGACATACAAATTCAAAGTGAAATCCGCGGCCACGCGCCTGAGCGTGTTACATCACGGCCGTCTGGTGGCCAGCGTGCCGGTTCGCTGGCAGACCCTGACCCGCAAGCCGCATCATACCGAGGTCATTTCAAATCATCGCCAGGTGCAACAAATCCGCATCCGCGGCAGTTGCTGGGTCAGACCCTGACTTTGCGCTATGCCGAACGCCAGGCTCTGCCCGCTCAGCCCGGCGCCGCCGGCGCCGCCGGCTTTGCCATTATTTCCAAAAGCCAAAAACTGCGCATCGTGGGTCTGGCGCCCCGGGCGCCCGTCTTCGGCCTTTCGGGTTTTTTCCGCGGCCGCGTGTTTTTACCCCAGCAACTTGCTGAACACCTGCAAATCGCCCAATACAGCAGACTGACGG
>JAJZKJ010000413.1 GCA_021804195.1 Acidobacteriota bacterium | reverse complement strand
GCCGGTCATGCGCGCCAGGGGAAACAAAAACATGCCAAACTTAAACGAATCCGGCCAGTCGGGAACGGATAGCCCCGCATTCATGCCGGTGACCATTCCGCCGGCCATCACCAGCGCCAGGGTGGCGGCGGCTGTGGCGATGGGCACGGCAGAGCGACCGTAAATGCGGCCGCTGCGCTGCGGGTTAAACCGCGAGCCTGCCAGCGCACCCAGCCAACCGATAAAGCCGCAGGCCAAAACGGATATCGGCGCCCATACGGCGGTGTAGTCTATGATGCGATGATCGTTGGTAAGGTCGTGGCCCAGTGCGCCTAAAAGAAGCAGATTCAGCCCGCCGGCGATCATGCCGGCCCATAGACCCGCCCAGGGGCCGCGACGGGTCGCGTAGCCCGCCCAGGCGCCCATCAGGCAAAGTGAAACCAGCGCCGTAATTAAAATCAGGGAGCCTGGGAGCCGATCGCCCGGCATGCGAAGCAAATAGCCTTCCACCCACATGATGGTGCTCATGCCAAGGCCAAACGCCAATATATCGCCGATATCGCCGCGGG
This sequence comes from Acidobacteriota bacterium, assembly GCA_021804195.1. Next base: position 2,528 of record JAJZKJ010000413.1, on the reverse strand, counting down.
CCGGGCCGCGGGCATCGGCAGGTTCAGAATCGTGACTCAACTTATTGTGATGCGAGGGTAACGTGCCAGTAGGTGCCATAGTGTTCAGTCAAACTCCAACCAACATTCTACATAGCCCGCCATGCTAGGGCTTTTGGCGGGTATTTTGCAAGCACCTCCGCGGATGCGACGGCTTTTGGCCCCGCTGGTCGCCATGCAGCATGGTAACCAGCGGCCGTGCCGGGGCATAACGTGACGCATGCGGGACACCCGGAAGTATAACGCGATGACGGGTTGTCCGCAGGATGATAAAGTCTCGCCTCTCGCGCATAATACCGGTCTATGGATGCGGCCCGCCTTAAAGGAGAAACATGGCCCTTTACCGAGTGGAAATTCATCCCAAAAACCCGCAGGACGACCCGGCCGGCCTCGCGGCCCTGCATGAGTTGCGGCAAGCCGGCCAGACGGCGGTTCGGGCGGTGCGCACCGCGCGAATTTTTTTGCTGCAGGGCGATGACCGCCTTTTGACCGCACCCCGGCTTAATCGCATTAAGAACGAAGTGCTCGCCGACCCCGTCACCGAAACCGCGGAGCCGCAAAACGCCGTGGGCGATGCTCGCCGGGTGGAAGTGCACGTCAAGCCCGGCGTCATGGATCCAGTTGCCGCAAGCTGCGAAATGGCCATCGCCGATCTTCTCGATGTAAAGTATTCAGCGGCCGCCCCACCCATTGAGGTTCGCACCGGGCGACTTTACTTTTTGGAAGGCGAATTGACCGATGCCGACGCTGACCGCATGGTGCGCAAATTTCTGGCCAACGACAGCATTGAGCAAGTCCATCTTAAGCCGTTTGAGCCTAAGGAGTTTCCGCATGGCCGGCCGTATGAGTTCAAACGTGTTGAAGTGCCGCTGCGCGCGCTGACACCGGAACAGTTGCATGCGTTGTCGCGCAAAGGACATTTGTTTTTAGATTTAACTGAAATGCAGGCCGTGCAGGCCTATTTTAAGCAGCAGCAGCGCGATCCCACCGATGTCGAGCTTGAAACGATTGCCCAAAGCTGGAGCGAGCATTGCGTGCATAAAACGCTTAAGGCACGCGTGGAGTTCACCCACCATGCCGACCCCGCGGCGCGCGGCGAGCACCCGGCTGCGAGCCGCACGCAAACCATAGACAATCTCGTCAAATCCACCATTTTTCGCGCTACCAGCGAGTTAAATCTCCCCTGGACCATCAGCGTATTTAAGGACAATGCCGGCGTGATCGCCTTTAACGATGATTATGCCGTGTGCATGAAAGTGGAAACGCACAATCGCCCGTCGGCCATTGAACCGTATGGCGGCGCTGCCACGGGCATTGGCGGCTGCATTCGCGATGTCATGGGCACGGGCCTGGGCGCCAAGCCAATTGCCGCGACCGACGTATTTTGTTTTGCGCCCCCCGACACGCCCGCGGCGGATGTGCCTGCAGGCGTTATTCATCCGCGACGCAGCGCGCAGCGTGTGACCGCAGGCGTGAGAGACTATGGCAACCGCATGGGCATACCTACGGTCAATGGCGCGGTCTATTTTGACCAGCGCTACATCGGCAACCCGCTGGTGTTCTGCGGAACCATCGGATTGATACCGCGACGCTTTGCGCAAAAAGGAGCGGCGGCTCCAGGCGACCGGATATTGGTCATGGGTGGGCGCACCGGTCGCGATGGCATTCATGGCGCGACATTTTCCAGCGATGTGGTCACCAACACGCATGCCGACGAGTTCAGCCATGCCGTGCAGATTGGCAACGCCATCACCGAGAAGAAGATGCTGGATGTGTTGCTGCAGGCGCGTGACGCGGCCGGCGGCCCGCTCTTTCATGCCATCACCGACTGCGGCGCCGGCGGCCTTTCAAGCGCGGTTGGGGAAATGGGCGAAAAAACCGGGGCCTCGGTACAACTTGAAAAAGTGCCGCTGAAGTATCAGGGGCTTTCATATGCGGAAATATGGATCAGCGAAGCCCAGGAGCGCATGGTGCTTGCCGCCCCGCCCGAAAAAGCTGCAAAAATAATCGCTCTGGCCGCCGCCGAAGATGTGGAAGTCACCGATATCGGTTGCTTTGACGGCAGCGGCATGTTGTCGTTGACGTATGAAGGACATAATGTGGCGTTAATCGCCATGGAGTTCATACATGACGGGCTGCCGCGGCCGGTGCGCAAAGCGCTTTGGCAGCAGCCGCATCTGCACGACCCGTCGGGTCACGAACCGCGCGATTATGCCCATGCGCTGGGCGACATATTGGCACACCCGACCATTGCGAGCAAACACTGGATTATCCGGCAGTACGATCATGAGGTTCAGGGCAACACCCTTATTAAGCCGCGGGTAGGCCCGGGCGGGAACGGTCCGGGCGATGCGGCGGTGGTGCGGCCTTTGGCCGCTGGAAACGGCGCTGTGGCGCTGGCGGTGGGCTGTCAGCCGCGCTTTGGCGACGTATGCCCGTATCATATGGCCCTTAACGGCATGGACGAAGCCATCCGCAACATTGTGTGTGTCGGCGGCGATCCGGCTCGT
>JAJZKJ010000412.1 GCA_021804195.1 Acidobacteriota bacterium | reverse complement strand
GGGGGGGGGGGGGGGGGGGGAGGGGGGGGTGGGTGGGGGGGGTGGGCGGCGGGGCGCGGAGGGGGGGTGGTGTGGGGTGGCGGGGGTTGGGGGTCGCCGGGAGGGCGACGGCGGGCCCGGCGGCATTCTGCGTGCTGGGGACCTCGGCGTCCGGGCCGTACCAGTAGAGGTTCTGCAGCGCCGTCGGCGGGTTCCCGACGATCGGAAACGACGCATCCGAGGCCGTGCCCACATCCACGGCAAAGCTGCACACACCCGGCATCAGGATCGGCTGCATGCGAAATGCCCCGGCAACGGGGCCCGCCACGCTGGCATCTCCCGGCGATTGCACAGTTGAATAGCGGAAGCAGAAATTGTCCGCCACGTTCCCCAGTGCACTGGATGTCGCCTGCGAAGTGGCGTACGCGATCGCCTGTGCCGCACTGTATTCGATGGCATCAAGGCGGCTGGAAGTGGCGTAGACCGTCGCTGAGCCCGAGCCGTAACTTGCATTGCCCGTTGCCGCGGGGCCAATCCCGGTGATCAGATTCTCGCCACTGGAGGTACCCGTCGGTGTGAGATTGTTGGGCACCAGCAGCATCACGACGCGGCCGAGGGTAAGTGAGCCGGCGGTCAGGCCGGTGGGTGGCGTGCCGGGCTGGACGTAGGTGCCATATGAAGTTCCTTCGGGGAAATAAGCGGGCCAGCCCTGCTCATCCTGCGTCGTGGCGGCATTGCCCGCGTCGAGCGGCGCGGTACTACCGTACGACACCGCCATCTGTCCCAGCCAGATCATGGCACTGTTGGACGACAACTGAGTATTAATTCCGCCGCTGGTATTGCCCGCGCGGCTGTGAAAATTGCCATTGGCGATGAAGGATATCTGATCCGCCCGCCAGATGGGGATTCCGGTGCTGCTGAGTAGCTGCCAGTCGATGCTTTTTGTGGCGAGCGTCTGCGGATTGTTACCCGCTTTGGAGACATTCGGCGAGGTGCAGATGTAGACGGCCCCGCCTACAGCCACCTCATCGCCCGGATTGTATTGGACGGAGTTTGGATCCCACGATGGCACGTAGTTCCGCTGGCGGATCACGAGAAAGCCGTTGGTATCCATCTCATGAAAATCGGTGGAGATTTGATGTTCAATCACCCGCACCTGGGCCATGGTGCTCAGCGTGGCCTGGCCGAAGCGGACGCTGTGGCCGGCGAGATGAAACACCTCGCCGATGGCCCCCATCATGATCACGAGGATCGCCAGCGCGACGAGCATTTCGATCAGCGTAAACGCCCGCCGCGTCCCGCCCGCCCAGCCGGTAAGAAAATCAAGATGTGGTTGACCATAGCGCATCAGAATGTCACCGTTGTTGCATAGATGTAGACCAGCGGGCTTTTCTCTTGATTATCCGCTGGCGGGGCGTAGACGATCAGGTCATCAGCGTTACTGGTGTTGACATTTTCCGAGAGTCCGAGGTAGGGAGTGCCAGTTCCAGGCGGATTGATGATCTCTTTTCGCACGACGGCGCCGGTGTCCAGATCGAGGCCGATGGAGCCGGTCGGCATGGCGTAATCGTCGGGCACGAAATGGAGGACGGTTCGGTAGAGAGACGGGGCCACGATGGTTCCGGGCGTTGGGGTGTTTGGCCGGACCCACAACTGATTATTTTCGGGGTAGGTATTGTTTACGTTGCCTTTGGAAAAGACGAAGATGTAAACCTGATAAGTCGTGCTGGCTGGCGCGTTGGGCGTATAGGCGACACCTTGGCCGACCGACGGGTTGACGGGCACGGCCACCGCCTGCCACCAGTAACTTGCCTTGAGGTCGTTGTTGGTGTAGCCATAGGCGGGCTGCACGATTCCAACGCTTGGCGTGGGGTTTGGCGTGCCATATCGGTACGGTTGGGGCATGGTGATATCGGCGTTAAATGAATATCCCGGAACCATCATGGGGCCGAATCCGGTGAGCCCCGCCGCCTTGATCTGAGCCACCGCACTGCGGCTGATCACCAGACCGATGGTGCTCTGAACATCCTGATTGGTCCATTTAATGGCCACCGGAAAGACCGCCGCGATCATCAGCAGGCCGATACCGAGGATGAAAATCGCAAAGAGAATTTCAACAAGCGAAAATCCGCGGCGAAGTAAGTTTGGGGGATTGAATCTGGTCATGGCGTGCCCCCGATCAGCGAGCCGGTGTAACTATTCACTATATACAGGGGGACATTGGTGGCGTAAGGCGGTGTACCGGTCGGATTCGGCACCAGATACGATCCCAAGGCCCCTTGCGAGGTCGTGTCTGCGGTCGACAACTGCGACACATCGTAGATGGACAGGCCGATGCAACTGGGGCCCTGGCCGTAGTAAATCGCCCCAGCGGGTGGGGTGCCCCGCGGGCTCTGCTGCGGAACATCTTCAACGACGAAGCTGGGGCAGATCACCGAACGGCCGTTGGGCATGAACACCACCGCCCGGAGCGGGTCGGCGCCACTTGGCACGTTGGACAGGGTGGGCACGCCGGTGGTCAATTGGCCCAGCGCCATCGGGTCGGGGAACAGATAGCCGGTCGGCTGGCTGCCGCCGTTATTAGTCTGGCCGGTGTAACTGCCGGTCGGAGCACTGCCGGGCTCGCCGGTGGATGCGGGCTGCCCGGTGCTGTTCATGGCAAACGGCCCGACATAACCGGCCACATAAATCCCCTTGGGAAAAGTCTGCGTCTGGACGGCGTTATCGGTGATGAAGATATAGGGCGAGATGCCCGTGCTCGGATCTCCCTGGCCGGGGGCGGCGGTGGCATAAAAGACGGAGGATTGCGCGGCAGCGCCCGGATTTTCATAAAAAATCGCGGCGGCCGGGGCGTGCGTGGTAATCGCCAAACCGCGGGCTTCCGCCAGGGCCGCCTGCATCTGGACAACGGCCTGTGAGGTGGCGGTATCTTTCATCAGATAAACAATCGAGGGGATGGAGATCAGGGCGGCCAGAGCAATAATAGCAATCACGACCAGCAATTCCGCGAGGGTAAATCCGCCCCCGGCGACCGATCGTCGGCCGGAGGTGAATTCAGATGGCGGTATGTTGCACGATGGCATGATGACTGACCTCAT
>JAJZKJ010000411.1 GCA_021804195.1 Acidobacteriota bacterium | reverse complement strand
CGGCGGGCTGGGATGCACGGTGACCACCAGACCCTGGCCGGCGGTTAAGCGCGGCAGCCAATGCGCCCATAAACGCCGGGGGTCCGCTCGGGTTCCCGGGTTTTTATTCCGCGCGCTGTGATCCCAATAGCCAAACAGGCGCAGGCCGCCGCGCACGTACCAGATACGGCCCCGGGCTTCGAGCGTGCGGCAAGAGAGATCAAAGCGCAGATAAGAATGGGTTACCACTGGCGTATCCCGCAGATAGCCGCGAATGCGCACATTTTCGCGCGGGCCGGGATGGAGTTCTCCGAGCACGCGGCGCAGCGAGTCGGGCCGGGGCGGGTGACGCAATTCCCATCCGGTCCGCATTACGCCGGCGGCAAAACACAAGGGCAATAAACTGATTGCCCAGGCCCTGCGGCATGCGAATCTGCGCCGCAGATCTGGTATGAAAAATACCGTCGCCATCAACCCCGCCGCGATCAACCCGGCCCGCAACGGCCAGGGACTCTGCGGCAACAGATATGCTGCAAACGATCCGGCAACATAGCAGAGCGCGGCGTAGAAAAGCGGCTGCATGGCTGCCCGCCAGCGTATCTGGCGATTGAAAGCGGCCGCAATCCCCCAAACGGGGAGGGTCGGAACCGGCAAACTGGCAGCCAGAAAACCGTGATAGCGCCAAGTGCGCGCGGATGCCGTCTTTTGCGCGGTTTAGTGATATGCTCAGGATTTTCCGGGCGGAAAACAGCTTATGAAAATGGTTTCAAGTGTAATGCGCGGACTGGCCGGAGCCGGTCTGCTGTTAACTTTGAGCGCCCTCGGTCTGGCCGCGCAGGTGATGCCGCCGAGCATGGTTGCCGGCCTGCGCTGGCGGCTGATCGGGCCCTTTCGCGGAGGGCGCGTGCTGGCGGTGAGCGGCGCCGTGGGCCATCCCAATCTCTTTTATTTCGGCTCGGTGGATGGCGGGGTCTGGAAAACCACCGACGCCGGCCGGACCTGGCGTCCGGTTTTTAACCACCAGCCGGTCGCCTCGATCGGAGCCATCGCGGTCGCGCCCTCGGATCCCAATGTTATTTATGCCGGCACAGGCGAAGCCGATATGCGGTCGGATATTTCCTACGGCGATGGCATCTATAAATCCACCGACGGCGGCCGGCATTGGCAATATATGGGCCTCACCGGGAGCCGCGCCATTGGCCGCATCGTCGTGGATCCGCATAACCCTGACGTAGTGCTGGTGGCGGCGCTGGGCGATCCCTATGGGCCGAATCCGGAGCGGGGCGTGTTTCGCAGCACCGACGGCGGGCGCACCTGGAAAAAGGTGCTGTATAAAAATCCGGATACCGGCGCGATAGACCTGAGCGCCGATCCAGCCAATCCCAGCATTGTCTATGCCGCGCTATGGCAGGTCCGCAGGCCGTTCTGGAGCACTTACGCGCCGCTCAGCGGAACCGGAGGTGGCATCTATAAATCCACCAACGAGGGCCGCACCTGGCGGGCGCTGACCGGCCATGGCCTGCCCCGGCCCGACGGCCGGATTGGCGTCGCGGCCGCCCGCGGCAACCGCGTCTATGCCATCATCCGGGCGCATCAGCAAGGCGGTTTATACCGCTCCGATAATGGAGGCAAAAGCTGGCGCCGGGTTTCCAAAGACATGCGCATCCGCGGCCGTTCCTGGTATTTCAGCGGCATCTTCGCCGACCCCCGGAATCCCAATATCATCTATGCCGTCAACACCTCGCTCTACCGCTCGATGGACGGCGGACGCACGTTCCATGCCCTCGACGGCGCGCCAGGGGGCAATGATTATCACGCTCTCTGGATCGCGCCGCATCATCCCGGCCGGCTGATTCTGGGCAGCGATCAGGGCACAAAAATCTCGCTCAATGACGGCCGCACCTGGAGCAGTTGGTATAACCAGCCCACGGGACAGATGTATCACGTGGCCCTGGATCACCAGTTTCCCTTCAATGTCTATGGCGCGCAGCAGGATTCAGGCACGATGATGATTGCCAGCCGCGACGATTTCGGCTCCATTACCCGCGCCGACTGGCATCAGGTGGGGGCGGGGGAAAGCGGTTATATCGCTCCCGATCCGCTGCATCCGGATATCGTGTACAGCGGCAACTACGGCGGCGGCGTTTCCCGCTGCGATCGCATTACCGGCCAGTGCCAGGACGTCTCGCCGCAGCCGGTGATGACGCCGGGCGACAAGCTGCGCTTTACCTGGACCTCGCCCCTGGTCTTCTCGAAACTCAACCCGCACCGGCTCTATTTCGGCGCGCAGTACATTTTTACCACCGTGAACGGCGGCCAAAGCTGGCAGCGCATCAGCCCCGACCTGACCCGCGGAGCGATGGCGCGGCCGTGGGGCGCGCATCCGGATGGACTATTGAAAAACCCGCGGGCGCGCCACGCCGGGGTGGTCTATACCATCGCTCCCTCGCCGGTCGCGCACGGGGAAATCTGGGCCGGAACCGATAATGGCCTGATTCAGTTGACCCGCAACGGCGGCAAGAGCTGGCGCAATGTAACCCCGGCGGGATTGCCGGCCTGGAGCAAAATCAGCCTGATCGCGGCCTCGCCGTTTGCCGCCGGAACGGCTTATGCCGCCATCAACCGGCACCGGGTGAATGACCTGCATCCTTATATTTACCGCACCCGCGATTTCGGCCGCAGCTGGACGCGGATCAACGCCGGCATTCCTTCCACCGCCTATGTGCACGCGGTGCGCTGCGATCCCAAAAAACGCGGCTTGCTCTTTGCCGGGACTGAAACCGGAGTGTATGTGTCGTTTAACGGCGGCGGCGATTGGGAGCCGCTGCAGTTGAACCTGCCGACGGCGGCGATCCGCGATCTGGCGATCCGCGATAACGATCTGGTGGTGGCCACGCATGGGCGGGCATTCTGGATTTTGGACGATATCGCCAGCCTGCGGCAGATGACGCCGGCGATGGCGCAAAAAACGGCGGTGTTTTATCAGCCTGAAACCGCCATTCGCATCCGGCGCGATGAAAATCAGGAAACTCCCTGGCCGCCGGAAACCCCGGCGGGCCAGAACCCTCCCGACGGCGCCATTCTCGATTACTATTTGCGCGCGCCGGCCCGGAGCCTG
>JAJZKJ010000410.1 GCA_021804195.1 Acidobacteriota bacterium | reverse complement strand
CAAACGCCGTAATAATCAAGGCCCAAAGCAGCGGTATGCCGAACAACAAGTTGATCGCCAGAGCGCTGCCCAGCGCCTCGGCAAGGTCGCAGGCGGCAATGGCGATTTCGGCGCTGATCCAGTTGGGCAGGCGGGTCCACTTCCAAAATCTATCGTGCGAAAGCTGCGCTAAATCGCGGCCGGTGGCCACGCCCAGCTTGGCAGCACAAATCTGCAGAATAACGGCCATCGCACTCGAAAGAGCCACCACCCACAAGAGCTGATATTGAAACTGTGCTCCGCCGGCAAGATCGGTGCTCCAATTGCCGGGGTCCATATAGCCAACGCTTATAAGAATAGCCGGGCCTACGAAAGCCCACCATGTACGCACAAATCCGCGGCTGATCGGCGGAATCGCAACAGTGCCGTGGAGTTGCCCCAGCGAATTGCCCGGCGCCGCCTTGAGCACATTGACATTGGCCAAATTGTCCCCAAGGCCGGAGGCGCCCTGCGCTGCGGGCGCACCTTCATCATTGGTTTTTAGCGGCGGCTGCGCCATAGAGTCCTTTGAATAACGTACAGCATGCGCAGCCCGGACGTGCGACCGGTTTTTCGGCAGTGCTCGCTGCCGAGGCTGCGCCAACACCTCACTCAACAGGGCCGGGAGAATCCTTGGCCGGCAACTCCCATCGGCCACTTTCAACCAAGCATAGCGTTAACCTGGCGTTTAATCCAACAGTGATTCGGCTTATACTGCTTGCAGCACCGCAGCATCAAACCCAGCCAGCGGCAGGGTGCCCTGGACCATGCGGTTTGTTAAAACATCGCGGTATTGCGCTGTGGCCAGCGGAACTTCGACTGCGCCTTCATTAAAATTCATCACAAAAATAACCTCGCCGTCGCCGGTGCTGCGCCGCTGGGCCGTTACTCCAAGGGGCAACTCGCCGGGGATCGCCTTGGGCAGAGCCAAGTCCTTCATCAAGTAGTTGCACAGCGCGAGCGTAAATGCATCATCATTGCGGGAAGCCACGTAATAGGCGGTGCCTTTGCCTGTGCGGCGGCGCGTTACGGCGGGCTGGCCGGCGTAAAAATCGGCTCCATACAAAGCGAGCGCTTCGGCTCCCTGCAATTGCACCACATCACAATAATGCCTTGCCTGCGACACCGCCGGCAGTGCGAGCGGATTACCTGCCACAGGCACCACTGTATGCTTCTGATGTTGGTGAAGCACATCCTGCTCTTGCACCCAAATGCCGAGCAATTCTTTTAACGGACCGGGCCAGCCACCCAAAAAGCATAGATCGTTTTCATCGGCAATACCGCTCATATAGGTCACCACCAGCGTGCCACCCGCCGCTACAAAAGCCTGGAGCCGCGCGGCCACGCCCGGCCGCAGCATATAAAGCATGGGGGCGACTACTAATTTGTAACCCGAAAAATCGCGTGTTGATTCGATCACATCCACCGCAATGCCAGAGAGCCAAAAAGGCTCGTAGTGGGCAAGGCACGTTGCGGCATAATCTTTACCCATATTCCTCGGCCCGGCAGCCTGCGCTATGGCCCAGGCGTTGGGCCAGTCGTAAAGCAGCGCTACCTGGGAGGTTGTTCCACCACCCACAACCGATTTGAGCCTGGCAAGCTCGGCGCCGAGAGCAGCCGTTTCTTGAAACACGCGCGTGTACTCGTGACCGACGTGGTCCACCACGGCTCCATGGAACTTTTCGTAGGACCCGCGGCTCTTGCGGAATTGGAAGTAAAGCACCGAATCTGCCCCGTGTGCTATCGCCTGCAGGCCGGAGAGCCGCAATACGCCCGGCCGTTTGGGCCGGCTGATGGGAGCCCAGTTGGTATTGCTGGGGGTGCTTTCCATAAGCAGCCATGCGCGATCAGGCTTCATGCACCGATAGAGATCATGGGTAAAAGCTGTTTGGCAGCCCGTGCGCCACTCAGGGGTGCCGTCATGCCAGTGCGGGTAAGCGTCCCAGCTTACCACATCGAGGGTTTGGGCCATTTGCGGGTAATCGTAGGCGTCGTAGAGGCCCATGAAGTTGGTGGTAACCGGCAGGTGCGGCGTAAACTTTTTAAGCGGAGCCTTCTCAACTTCTATAAACGACATGACCTGTTCGGTCATAAAGCGTTTCCAATCAAGCTCGAGGCCATGAATGCTTTTATCTATCACGGTTACTTCGTCAAAACTGCCGAACGCATGGCTCCAAAACTTCGACCAGAAGGCCTGATTCATGTTTTCAACGGTGTGATAGCGTGCCTCGAGCCAGCGTCGAAACGCGGCCATGCACAACGGGCAGTAACAGTAGCCTCCGAACTCGTTTGAAATATGCCAGAGAATTAATGCCGGATGTTTGGCGTAGCGTTCGGCAAGTTTGGTGTTGATGAGCGCAACGCGGCTGCGGTACACCGGCGAAGTCATACAATGGTTGTGCCGCCCCTGCTGCGGCTCGCGTGTGCCATCGGCCGTGCAGCGGCGCACTTCGGGGTATTTGAGGGCGAGCCAGTTGGGTTTGGCTCCGCTGGGCGTGGCCAGAATCACTTTCTGTCCGTTTTTTTCCAGCCCGTCGAGCACGCGGTCGAGCCAGTCAAACGTGAAATGATCTTGCTGCGGTTCAAGGCTGGCCCACGCGAAAACGCCGACCGTGACGGCGTTGATATGCGCCAACTTCATGAGGCGCAAGTCTTCCCGCAGAATATCAGGAGCGTGCAGCCATTGTTCGGGGTTGTAATCGCCGCCGTAGAGCAGACCGTTTACGCCCGGAATGGCGGGTTGTACCTTCACAGAAGCTCCAATCTTCAGACTGCCCAGCGCTTATTGCCGGTGCGGTCGCCGGTGGCAAGGGCGTAACACTATACTCCGGGTTGTTGCGACGCTGCCTGCTCGCCTGGCGCCGGCCCAGCCAGCTCGATTGTTGCAGTGCCAGCCTCGCTGACTTTGCCCGCCGGGCCGAAGTTCATTTCAGCCGGCGCCATCAGGCCGCCGCTTAGCACGATGGTAATGGCCTGCTCTTTGGTCCAATCGGTATTACGGACATCCTCCTCGGGCACAAATTGAAAAAATCCGCTCGTGGGGTTGGGCGTCATGGGTATAAACACGGTTAAATACCGC
>JAJZKJ010000409.1 GCA_021804195.1 Acidobacteriota bacterium | reverse complement strand
CATCCACCATATCGAAGATGCCGGCGCCGGTGCTGTGGATCATTGCCGTGCTCTCCAATATCACCGTCATTCACCGCATACACTTCACCCTGCGCGCCACCCGCAAACTGGACGCCGCGGGCACATTGGCCGATCCGGCTCCCCTGGCGCGCTAAAACTCCCGCTTTCCCGATTCATTCCGCGCCCGGCTTGCCCAGCCGTGACTCGGCCCTGCTTTCCTCATTGGCCAGGTGAGTAGAACATCGCGGCCGGCTGCGGTGTTTGCTCTATGCAGTGACGTTCATCTTTGCTCTTACTCTGACTCCAGCCACTTTGCGGAGGGGGAAGTCAGTTGAGAGTAAATGCGGCATGGGCAGTCTTTTTTTTATGTGGGATTTCAGGAGTCATGGCAGGCTGCGGCGGTGCGAGCGCGCAACTGCTGAGTTCGGGTTCTCTGCCGCGGCCGCAGATTGCCATCTCGCCCGCCTCGGCCAGCGTGGCCGCCAGCCAGACAGAAACTTTTCAAGCCACCGTGGCCGGAGTCTCCAATTCCGCGGTCACATGGCAGACCTCCGCCGGCAGCATCACATCCGCCGGTGTGTTTACCGCGCCTTCTACTCCCGGTCAGTGCCAGGTGACCGTAACCAGCCAGGCGGACCCATCACTGTCCGCCCGGGCGACGGTGACTGTCACCGCGCCCGCACCGCCGCCGGTGACGGTATCCGTCAGCCCGGCCGCGGTCAATTTAAACAGCGGCCAAAGCCAAAGCTTTACCGCCGCGGTGAGCGGCACCAGCAATAACGCGGTCACCTGGACGGCCACCGGCGGCGCCATCACCCCGGCCGGCGCCTACACCGCCGGCACGGTGGCCGGCACGTTCCAGGTCACCGCCGCCAGCGTGGCGCAACCCTCGGCCACCGCTTCCGCCACGGTCACCATCGCCGCCGCCACGGCCAATACCAGCCCCCGCCTGTTTCCCAGCGCCAGCGCCGACTGGCTATACTCCGCGCCCACCGGCTCGCCGACCGATATTTCCAGCATGACTTCCAGCCTCGGCTTTGGCCTGCACACGCATCAGGACGGCTTTGATTATCCCGTCCAATATACCGACGGCACGCATGGCTGCACCAATTTCACCGACACGCTGATCTACAACTTTACGGATCACTACTGTGTGCCCAATCCCGCCAACGGCTATTGGCCCTCAACCGGCGCCTGGGGCGCCGATGACGGCCATCTGGTTGTTGTGGACACCGCGACCAGCGTTTATTACGATTTCTGGAAATTGACCGTCAACAGCCAGGGCCAGCCATTGAGCACGAATGTGGGCGCAATCTTTTCCGGCAGTTTGAATGGAAACGGCACGCCCGGAACCACGGCGGCATTTATCACCGGCCTGGCGGGGGATATTATGCCGGGCGAGCTCGATTGCGTCACCTGTCTCAATCATGCCTTGCTGGTGGTGGTGCCGGGCAGCATGAATTCGCCCGGGGTCGGCGACCAGGGGCCGGTGTTTCACTACGACGGCAGCGTGCCGGGCGCGGTCTTCCGCGAAGGCGCCAAGATTCGCTTTGATCCGAATATTGACGTCAATACCTTGAACGCCAGCACCGCGACCAAAGCCGTCATGCGCGCGCTGCAGCTCTATGGCGGCCTGATTGTGGACCAGACCGGCGCCATGGGCGTCGGGTTTTATACCTCACTGGCTTCGCCGCCGGACGAAACCGGGATGAATCTTATCGGCCAGCACCTGTGGATTTATTACTGAGCCCCGTGCTCCGCAGCGGGTTTTTGGGCAGGCTGATCAGATTCGCCAGCAGCCGGAAGGCGCCGGGCACGCCTTCGGGCAACTGCCGGTACAAGGCATAGGCGCAATAGATATACACGCCTTTGCCATAACGGGCGTACAAGAGTCCGCCACGCCGCGGCTTCTGTCCGGGATCGTGGGTTTCGAGCAGAGCCTGATAGTGACGGCTCCAGTGGTGCATGAAATCGTGGCCGCGTTCTTCGAACCAGCCCGCAAAATCGGCTTCGGTGATGCGATTGGGCCAGCGCAAAAGCGGGTTTTGCGGAGCGAGAATGCGCACCCGCGCATGTTCCCGCACCACGGTAAATAAAGGACTGTTAGTCAGCTCGTAGGGGTAGGGTCCGTAGTTGTGGTTATATTCGCTGGTGTTGTACTGCACGATCAGCACCCCGCCGCGGCGCACATACCGCAGCAGCCGGGCGTTGTAGATGGCCAGCGCGGGTTGCGCGGCATAGGCGCGGATGCCGAGCATGATCACGGAATACTGGCGCAGATTCCCGCGCGCGATCTGCTGCGGGCCGATGCGCGTGACCGGCACGCCCAGCGATGCAATCGCCCGCGGCACCTGATCGCCGGTGCCGGGAATATAGCCGGCGCGGATTCCCGGCGCGACCTGCAGCCGCGCGCCGGTGACCTGGTAGGCCGCCGGACGATAGTAATAATAGGGCTGCAGACCCGCATAGCCCACGGTGCGATAGCCGAGCCGGTAGGTATGGCCGTCATAATGCGCCACGGCCTGCAACTGATAAGGTTTCGGCTGAATCTGGCGGGGAACAATGCGGAAATTCAGGCTTTGATCGTCGCCCGGACCGGGAATGCGAAAATGTGCGATCCGCGGCTCGGCCCGCCATCCCGGAGGCAGCCGCCAGTTTAAAGTGCCGGCTGCCGGCTGGGCCGCATTGCTGTGCAGACGCACGGAAATCATGAAGGAAGCGGCCCGTTCGGCCACCACCCCGGCTTTGGGCGCAATCCAGAGCGAAATCGCGGGCGCCACCGCCAGCGGCTGAAACACCGCGCCCAAACCCGTGACCCGATGCACGCTTGAGACCACCTGCCGCAGCACAATCGTCACGCCGTGATAGCGCACACGGGCGCGGGCATAAAGCGGCCAGGGCGCAAAGGACCGGTTGCGGTCACGCTGGTGGCGCAGATTGTAGTAAGCCTGCTCGAGATTCGGCCGGGTGAAATAGGGCCGGGTGAAGCGGGCATTTGCGGGCGCCTGAACCGAGAACTGATGTATCGAGGGCCGGCCGGCTTGCAGCGGGTGATCGGTTGTGTTTGGGAGAGGCAAAACCCGCCGTGGGCGATGTTGAAG
>JAJZKJ010000408.1 GCA_021804195.1 Acidobacteriota bacterium | reverse complement strand
TTCACCACCGATATCTGGACCAGCAGCGGAGTATTGCTGGGATTGATTCTGACCGTGCTGAGCCGCATGCCCGGGCTGGCCTGGTTGAACCGGGCGGATGCCTTTGCGGCCCTGGGCGTCAGCCTGGTCATGGCCGGCCTGGCGATCCGGCTGGGGCGGAAAACGGCGGGAGTGTTGCTGGATGAGGCTCCCCGGCAGTTAATGACCGAGTTGCGCCGCCAGGTGGGCGAAGTGCCCGGCATGCTGGGGTATGAGCGCCTGCGCCTGCGCCGGGCCGGAAACCGCTATTTTGTGGATTTGCGCCTGGCGGTGCCGCGCACCTTGACCCTGGAACGGGCGCGCCAGGTTCGGGATGAAGCGGCCGCGCGGGTGGAACGCATGCTGCCGGGCGCGGATGTGGTGGTGGATACCGTGCCGCGCCAACCCGGGCGCACGGATCTATTTGAGCAGATTCGCGCCGTCGCGCAGGCCCGCGGCCTGGGCGTACACGAAATTTCCGTCTACCGTCTGGATCAGGGCCTGCATGCCGAATTTCATTTGGAAGTGCCCGAGGCGATGCCGCTGCGCCGGGCCCATGACCTGGTCAGCGAGATCGAAACTGAAATTCGGCATCAGGCGCCGCAACTGCGCCGGATTCTCACCCACATTGAACCGCAGGAGGCTCTGGTAACCAGCGCGGCCACGGTGAACCGGGACGCCATGCGCCGCCATATCGAGGAACTGGCCCACACCGTGCCCGAGGTCATGGATTGTCACGATATCCAGCTCAAAACCCTGTCGGGGCACCTGGAGCTGGCTTGTCATTGCAGCTTTCCCGACAGCACGCCCGTGGGCCGGGTGCATGAACTAACCACGCGGCTGGAAAGTGAGTTGAAACGCGCCTATCCGGAACTGATGAAGGTGACGATTCACACCGAGCCGGTTTCGGATAACCAGCGATGAGGCGGCACCGCCGCGCGTTCCTAAAAATTCACCAGCGCGGCGAAAGATTGTGGATCCAGCGAGGCGCCGCCCACCAGGCCACCGTCAATTTCGGGCTGTGCCATGAGCCCGCGGATAAGATCGGGTTTCACGCTGCCGCCATACAGAATGCGCAGCCGCGCCGCGGCCGGCGCGCCAAAGCGCGCGCCGGCCAGCTCGCGCAGGAAATGATGCGCGGCGGCGGCGATTTCCGGCGTGGCGGTGCGGCCGGTGCCGATCGCCCAAACGGGTTCATATGCCAGCACACAGTTCTCGAGTTGTTCGGCGGTCAATCCGCGCAGTCCGTCTTCAAACTGGCGCCGCAGCACGGCTTCCGTGCGGCCGGCCTCGCGCTGTTCGAGGGTTTCCCCCACGCAGACAATCGGTTTCAGGCCGGCGGTCAGGGCGGCGCGCAGTTTCCGGTTTACGGTTTCATCGGTTTCGCCAAAATACTGCCGGCGTTCGGAATGGCCGATGATGACGTACTGGCAGCCTGTGGCCAGCAGCATTTCGGCCGAAACTTCGCCGGTAAAGGCGCCCGAGACTTCCCAGTGCAGATTCTGCCCGGCCAGGCTGATCGGAGTGCCCTGCGCGGCTTCCGCGGCAGCGGGCAGACATGGGAAAGGCGGCGCAATCACCACCTCGCACGGCCGCGCGGCGGCGAAATTGGCGGCCAGCAGCGGCAGGATTTGGGCAATAAATTCCCGCGTGGCGGCCGGGGTTTTGTGCATTTTCCAATTAGCCGCCATCAGCGGGCGGCGCGGGGAGGGTGAGCTCATAATCTTTTCAATTTTCGTAATTTATGCCGGAGTCAGTGCGGCCACTCCCGGCAGAACGGCGCCGGATAAATATTCCAGGGAAGCGCCGCCGCCCGTGGATATGTGGCTCATGCGATCGGCCAGATGCACCGCATGCACCGCCGCCACTGAATCACCGCCGCCGACGATGCTCACGGCCGGCGTGGCCGCGACGGCCTGGGCCACGGCCAGCGTTCCCTGATCAAAAGGCGGCACTTCGAAAACCCCCATGGGGCCGTTCCACAGAATCATCCGGGCCCCGGCCAGAGCGGAGGCATAAAGGGAGCGGGTTTGCGGGCCGATATCCAGGGCTTTCTGGCCGGCGGGAATCTCCGTCACAATTTCGGATTTGACGCCGGGAGCCAGCCGGGGCGCGACGACATGATCCACGGGCAGCAGCAATTGAAATTTTCCCGCCTGGGATTGCTGGAGCAGATCCCGCGCGGTCGCTGTCTGCTCCGGCTCAAAAAGTGAGTCACCGATCGCGATGCCCTGCGCGGCCAGAAAAGTATAGGCCATGCCGCCGCCGATCAAAATAACATCCGCCTGCCGGGCCAGGCTGGCCAGAACGGGGATTTTATCGCTGATTTTGGCGCCGCCCAGGATCACAACATAGGGATGTTCGGGCGTGTGCAGCGCCCGGCCCAGGTATTGCAGTTCCTTTTCCATCAGGCGGCCGGCCAGGGCCAGGGGCAAATGGCGCGTGATCCCGGCAGTGGAGGCATGGGCGCGGTGCGCGCTGCCGAATGCGTCATTGATATACACATCCGCCAGTTGCGCCAATTGCCGGGCAAATTCCGGATCGTTCGCTTCTTCGCCGGGCTGAAAGCGAAGATTTTCCAGCAGCAAAAAGCCGCCCGGTTCGAGCGACTGCGACATTTCCTCGGCCTCAAGTCCCACCGTGACCGGACAGAAGCCCACGGGAACGTCGTGGCCCAGGTGTTCGGATAAAAGCCGGCTGAGCCGCTCGGCCACGGGCCGCAGGCTATAGCGCGGGTCGGGTTTGCCTTTGGGCCGGCCCAGATGGGAGCACAAGATCACGCGCGCGCCCTTGGCATGCAGCGCCGCCAGCGTGGGCAGGGTTTCGCGAATGCGGGTATCATCGCTCACCCGGCCATGATCGAGCGGAACATTAAAATCCGCGCGCACCAGCACCCGGCCGGGCTGGGACGGCAGATCACGCAGAGAACGGAATGAATGCGGCATCGCCTGATCGCCCACGATTACAGCCCTTTTTGAATCAGAAACAGCAGCAGATCGCGGACCCGGTTGGAATAGCCCCATTCATTGTCGTACCAGCTCACCACTTTGACGCAGTTGCCCTGCACCACGCGGGTCAGCGGCCC
>JAJZKJ010000407.1 GCA_021804195.1 Acidobacteriota bacterium | reverse complement strand
CACCTTCGCCAAGGTCTCTAACCGACCAGACCGCAAACGGCTTTCTCTGGATGCTGGTGCAGACGGTCGGATCTAAAATCTTCAGCTTTGGCACGCAAATTGTTTTGGCCCGCCTGCTGGCCCCCCGCGACTTTGGCCTCATCGCCCTTGCGTATGGCGTCGTCGCCATGTCCGCCGTCATACGCAACACCGGCATCCAGCAGATTTTGGTGCAGCGTGCTTGCAGTCGCCTGCTGCATTGCAGGCAGTGTGGCAAGCTTTTCTCCAAAAGAGCCCTGCAGCACTGGGAAATGGAAATTACCCAGTACCGCCACCGTGTGGCCCCGCGCTCGTAACTCCTCCACGAAGGGGCCATCCGCCAAGCTGATAAAAAGCGGCTCAATGCCCTGCGCCGGCACCGCCTTGGTAAGGCCGCGAACGGCCTGCGCCACCCCGCCAATTTCATCCCCAGCGATTATCCATGCAATTCGCAAACCGTGACACCAAAAAAAATGCCGTGTCGGCCCGACGCACCAGCGATAGCCCGTGGCGCCACCTGTTCGGCAGGACCAACCTCCCCAACCCCTGCCGCAGGGCATCTTATCGGCGTTTGGGGCGGCGTGCCAATTGCATTGGCTGGCGAACAAAATGCCGCGCTTCCGTGCGCGGCCGCTTGCGCTTATAACGTGCCCGCTGGCTTAGCCGGCGCGTGGCCGTTCGACGCAACTGCCTGGCGGGCAACTTGGCGTTTTAGGCGGGAAAATTCATATGAAGCTGCTAATCCACGAGCATCGGCATCCCGGGCATTATCTTCATCACGTTAGGTTGATTGCCGAGGCAGCCTTGGAACGTGGCATCGCGACCGAGCTTTCGCTGCGCAACGATGCGGCCAAAACAGAGGAATATCAAATCCACATCGCGCCCATTGCCGGCCGCGTGGGGGCCATAAATACCTTCATGATTCCGACCCATTCGGAACCGACGGCGGTTTTTTCAGCATCTGGGCGGGCGTGTCTGGGCATTGCAAGGAGCCGCGGTGTGCAGCACATCATTGTGCCTTCGGCGGACGGTATTGCGCCCATTTGGGGGCGCATGGCGTGCGGGGGGCTGAAACGTTTATTGCCGGAGGGCACGGAATTAGAGGTGGGCCTGATCCGCCCAAGTTTCGCCCAAGGCGAGCGCGGGTTGGGCCGCAAGGCAAAACTGGCACTGGTCGAAGCTGCCGTGGCACGGGCACCGATTGGGGCGCTTCGGATCACCGACTTCCCCGCGTATGGGCGGCTGAAGCGCAAGCGATGGGCGAGACGAAAAAATCTGCTGGCTGTGCCCGAGCCGTGCGAACCGACGCGGCGTTTTACACAAGCCGACGCGCGTCGATTACTTGGGCTGCCGGCGGATGGAGCACTGGTTGTGGCAACCGGCGAGCTATCCGCCCGGAAATGCCCATTAGAACTTGCCGAGGCGTTTGCTCGGACAGCGGCCCGGGACGCCGGCTCGCGGGCACGGCTTCTGCTTGCCGGCCGATGCGAGTCGGGGTTGGCGGAAAAGCTGGCAGCGCGCTTTGGGAGGGAGATCGATGCAAAGCGGATCATCCTCATTAACCGATTATTAACCGATGAGGACCTAGACGCCGCGGTCGCTGCGGCGGATATCGTGGCGGCCGCCTATGCCGGGCACCCCGGGCCTTCTGGGATAATAGGCCGGGCGATGATGCTGGACCGGCCGGTGATTGCGCACAATTACGGTTGGGCGGCGTACATGGTGAAGACATTCCAATTGGGGTGGATGACCGATCCCTTAAGCTCCACCGATTACGCATCGACGATGGAAAGGGCCCTTGCAGAGGTGGAGAGTTTTAGGCCAGCACCGGCAACGCAAGCCCTGAAGAGCTTCTACAGCATGGAAAGTTTTCGCAAGCACTGGATGCTGCGCCTACGGCAACGCATGAACCTGCCACCAGAGGAAATGGTTCGCTGGGAGGATGTGTTGCAGGCTGCAGGCGCGCCCAACTAAATGCCCTTTTTTCGCATTGGCTTGCGCCCCACGATCGTCCCTTCACCCCCGCACGCTTTTTCCTCGCGCGTTCCCACCACGGCAGAAAGATAATCCCCCGCGCTTCGCGCCCTTGGCGGCGCAAAGATTTTATTCGCCGCGAAGCAGAAAGGGCACGGAAAGGGGCGGCTATGCCCCATCTTCCACGGCCGCTACCGGTGCCAGGCGGTGGTATAAATCTTCCAGTTGATCGGCGATCTTTGGCCATAAATAATGATCGCCCACCAGTTTTCGTCCGGCGGCACCCATCTGCCCATGGTCAGCCTGCAGCACGGAAATGACCCCGGCGGCAAAGGCGGACATGGAATCATCCGCCGTGATGACGCCCGCTCCGCTGGATTCCACTTCATCAAATTGGCATGCCCGCGTGATGACCACCGGACAACCGGCGGCCATCGCTTCCGTGATGGCCATCGAATAGTCCAGCCCCGACGATGGCAAAATAAAAACGTCGGCATCGCGAAGCGCCTGCCATTTGTCTCGCCCGTTAAGCTGCCCAACCATCTGCACGCTGTTGCCAATGCCCAATTGTGCAATTTGATCTTTTATCGCCTGCACATGGGCCACATCGCCCGTGCCGGCAATTGCCAGCCTTGCATCCGGTACGGCACCGACAACCGATGGCCAAAGCGGTAAAAAACGGTCCAATCCCTTTTTGGGATGGATGCGACTTAAAAACAGTACCACCCGCGCCGTTGGCTGGTCGGCAAAATAGCGGGCACGAAATGCCCCCTGCGGCGGCATATCGGCAAAGATGTGGTCATCGACGCCATTGGCAATGTGCACCACCGGTAAGCCAGAGAGCCACGGCGAGACACGCTCTTCAGCGGCATTTAGACATTGCACGGCCGCCGCACCCTTGTACATCGGCCCGTCGGCCAGCCACCAGCTTAGCCGCTTCAAATGGCGGCTGCCCATACGCAGCGATTTTTCATCCAGCATGCCGTGCGGGGCGACCACATAGGGAATTTTGAATTTGCGGCAGATGGCGGCGGCCTGATGGCCGGGGCTTTGCCACAGGCCCTGAATCTGCACCACATCGTGGGCCGGCACCTGATGGAGAAGAAATTCGC
>JAJZKJ010000406.1 GCA_021804195.1 Acidobacteriota bacterium | reverse complement strand
GAACCCGGCCATTCATTCCATTGTACGCGGCGCATTCACGCTTTCGCGCGGCCCAGGTGGCGAAAGCTTTCTTCGATTTCTTCCAGCGAACGGCCCTTGGTTTCCGGCACCAGCCACAGGCAGAACAGCATGGCCGCGATGCTCAGAATGGCAAACAGCCAGAACGTATGGACCGAGCCCAGTTTGTCCAGCAGGGACAAAAACGTCACCGTCACCACCCAGTTGGCGAACCAGTTGGCGAAGGTGGCCAGCGACATGGCCGCGCCGCGGATCTTGGTGGGATAAATTTCCGACAGCATCAGCCAGACCACCGGCCCCAGGCTGATGGCGAAAAATACGATATACAGCAGCACGCCGGCAAACACCGCCAGCCCGTGATGATGATGGGCGAATGAATATCCCACATAGCCCAGCATCGCCGCCTGGCCCAGGCAGCCGATCAGCAGCAGCGGCTTGCGCCCCAGCCGGTCAATCAGCAGGATGGATACCACGGTGGCCAGCACATTGACCACCCCGATGCCGACGGTGCCCAGAATCGCGACCCGGGCCGAGGAAAATCCGGCATTGCGCAGGATGGTGGGAGCGTAATAGATGATCGTGTTAATGCCGGTAATCTGCTGAAACACCGCCAGCCCCACCCCGATCCAGACCGCGATCCGAAAGCCGGGCCGGAACAGCTCGCTGAATTTGCCGGTTTCCTCGCGCAGCACCCGCTCCACATCGGCCAATTCCTGCTGCGCTTCGTCTTCGCGGCCCAGCCGGCGGAAGTTGTTGAGGGCGTCTTCGCGGCGGCCTTTTTTGGCCAGCCAGCGCGGGCTTTCCGGCAGAAACAGCATGCCCGTGACCAGCACAATCGCCGGCAGCACCGCGCTGATGAACATCATCCGCCAGTCCTGGCGCGCGGCCAGCGCATAATCCACCCCGTAGGCCACCACAATGCCGACCGTGATCGCCAGTTGATTCAGCGACACCAGCGCGCCGCGAATGCGCGCCGGCGACATCTCCGATATATAGAGCGGAGTCAGCATGGAGGCCACGCCGATGCAGGCGCCAACCAGAAAGCGCGCCGTCACGAAGGTGGCCAGGCCGGTCGAAAGTCCGGTCCACAGCGAAAAGACGCCGAAACATACTCCGGTCGCCAGCAGCACCGATTTCCGGCCCAGTCTGTCGGTCAGCCAGCCGCCCAGCGCCGCCCCCAGCATCGCCCCCAACAGCACCACGCCCACCGCCATTTCTAAC
This sequence comes from Acidobacteriota bacterium, assembly GCA_021804195.1. The sequence goes on along the minus strand of JAJZKJ010000406.1, from coordinate 1,865 downwards.
TGTGTGTCGGAAAGATGGAATGAGGACTTAAAAAAAAGCTGGGCGCCCGAAATCACCGCCGTATCGTAGCCAAACAGCAAGCCGCCCAGCGCGGCCGTCGCGGCGGTCAGAAACACCATGGCTTTCGGCGAAAGCCCAGAGGGCGGATGAGTTGCGGTGGTATTCGGCATGGAGGGTTCTCGCTCGGACGCGCCGGGGCGCCGTGTAATTGAAGCACAATTGCCGGAGAAAAGAAAGCGGCCCCGCCAGCAAGAAAACGGCGCGGCCAGGCTGGCCGCGCCGCGTTCCGTCTCCCGATTTGCGGATGTTTACAGGACGTTGACGTTCTCGGCCAGCAACCCCTTGGGCCCCTGCTTCACCTCGAACTCCACCGGCTGGCCTTCGGCCAGCGTGCGGTAGCCGCCGCTTTGAATGGCGCTGTAGTGAACGAATACATCTTCTCCGCTCATGCGTGTGATGAATCCGTAGCCTTTTACGTTATTGAACCACTTGACGGTGCCTTGCTCTTTCACTGATTCCAACCTCTTGCTGATGAATAGAGTTTTCAACCCGGCTGGGCTTACTGCGGGAATCTGCGGGGCAGATCCGGACAGAATAAAGCGGTCCGGCCAAACTCGCGAGATAGCATAGCACAGTCAGTGAGAGTCAGGGTAAGGGGAAACGTATTATTCTTGCCTGACAGCCCGCCCTGTCTTAAGTGATTGAAAATAAAGGGCCGGAATTGCACGGCGGAAAGCGGCGGCCCATGAGTCCACCATCGAGTGGGCAGGCCGGGGTTGCCTGTCAGGTCCGGCCCTCCGCCGTCGTATATTGAGCGCTCAGGGAGAAGCAATTCCGAAGGAATTGCTTCATGAAAAGCTGCGAGCAGGCGGAGGCGGAAACCGCGAGGCAACCGGAATGTACACAGATGTATCTGAGGATTGCCGAGCGGGTTCCAACACAGCTATGCGGCGCTTATCCCTGAGCGTGATCTACTCACGATCATCCGGCTCGTCTCCGCATCAGGCAGGCATCTTCAGTGGGACTGTGATAATAATTCGCCCGGCGGCCGTAATCTTCGAATCCCTGCCGCAGGTAAAATTTCCGCGCGGCCTCATTGCCGGCCCGGACCTCGAGAAAAATCCGTTCCCATCCCTGCCGTTGCGCCAGCTCCATGAAGTCGCCCAGCAGCGCCGTGCCCACGCCTTGACGCTGCCGCTCGGGCCACACCGCCAGGGACTGAATTTCGGCATCGCGGCCGATGAGCTGGGCGATCAGGTACCCGGCGATTCCGCCTGGATTGCGATGTGCCGGTGCGGCGGCCATGCCCCAAGGTTCTTCCCAGACCCATGCCACCTGCTGCCCCGGTCTTGCAACCGCTGCTTCCAGCACTTCCTCCATCAGGCGCCGGCTCCAGGCGGAGGCGCCGAAGGCGACCTGGGTCAGCGCCATCATGACATCGAGATCGCCGGTTTGGGCGGAACGGATCGGCATACAACAGAACTACCGCTGAGAAGTAGCCGGAAACTCACGGCTCGCTTGCCGTTCACCCCGGCCAGCGATTTCAGGTGGCATTGTCAGCGGCTTGGCAGGTGCGTTGTTAGCGCCTCCGCATCCGGCCGCCGGATATAATTGGCATCCAGCGCCAGGCGATCATCTCCGGCATCCAACGCACCGGCGGTTTGCCGCCAAACCGCGAGCGCCAGGCGCCCCACCCGGGGCGCCAATTCTTTTGGCGGGATTAAAATTTTGCGGCCCGGCAAATGGGCCTGCAAAATCGGCGCAAATTCCGCCGGCCAAACCTGCAAAGCAACGGCTTCAGAACACCCCAGCTCGCGCGCGGCGGTCACGGCATCGTCGAAGAAGAGTTCGTAAAAATCGCCCAG
>JAJZKJ010000405.1 GCA_021804195.1 Acidobacteriota bacterium | reverse complement strand
TATAGCGGGCATGAAAGATGTGCAATTGGTGGGAATTATCGACCCGGACCTGCCGCGTGCCGCGCAATTGGCCGGCGATTTTGGCTGCAAGGCCTATGCCGATCCGCAGGAATTAATTTCATCGCCCGATCGTCCCGCGGCTGTAACCATTGCGGCGCCCACGATTTACCACCGCCAAATTGCCGAGGTGCTGCTGCCGCAAAAAATAAGCCTGCTTATTGAAAAGCCGTTGGCGCCCGCCCTGGCGGATGCCAGGGCCATCACCACGCTGGCGGCGGAAAATGGCTGCGTGCTTCAGGTAGGGCATTCCGAGCGTTTTAATCCGGTGGTCCAGGCGCTAAAGGCCCATCACCTTGCGCCGCAATTTGTGGAAGTGCACCGAATCAGCCCGATGACGTTTCGCAGCATTGATGTGGGTGTCGTGCTGGATCTTATGATTCACGACATTGACATCGTCCATCATTTTGTGCGCTCGCCGGTAAAGTCGGTGGCGGCGGTAGGCGTGAGCGTCATCGGCAAGTATGAGGATGTCGCCAACGCCCGTATCGTATTCGGGAATGGTTGCGTGGCGAACTTTACCGCCTCCCGGCTAGCTCTGAAAACGGAGCGGAAAATGCGGCTTTTTTCCCCATCTGCGTATGTCAGTGTCGATTACCATAAAAAAAGCGGGGTGATTATCCGCCGCACGGCCAATCAGCAGCAATTGGAACTCGTTCAGCAGAAAATCGCCGCCGGCGAGGTGGCCGAACTGACGGACCTTAATTACACGGATTTGGTAAACTATGAGCAGCTTCAGGTGCAGGACCATGAACCGCTGCGATTGGAAATTGAATCATTCATCCATGCGGTGCGAACCGGTTCGCCGCCGCCCGTAACCGGTGAGGACGGCTGTTTTGCCGTGGATGTGGCGACCCGGATTATGGAATCTATCGCCGAGCATGAGTGGCAGACAACGCCCACCGGATTACCCGCGAAATAATTCGCGGAGCGGCATGCGGCGGATGGATGGCTTAGAATAGTGTACAGGCCTGCGGCGCGCAGGTGTAAAACCACGGAAAGCGGTGTTCAATGGCATTTCCAGCGAGAATGCGGCAACCAGGAATAAAGTTCGCGGGCCGCCGTACCCTTGCGGCCGCAGTGCTGCTTTTACCGGTTGTTCTTGCCTTGGGCGGTTGCGGCGAGGGAGAGCTGTTTCAACGGCATAATCATCAGATTGAGAGCCGGGCCAATTATTTTCCCGATCCACATCCCATTGAGACAACCCATCAAAACTACGGCGATGGCGGCGTAAGCGCCATGCCGTTCGGATCAAACGGCAGCGGGTTTTGACCCCGGAGCGGCTGCGGGTCGTCCGGGTCGGTCCCGTGAATCAGGCGGACGCGCCTTTTCCGTTTTGCCGACCTAAAATAAAACAGGTTTGCATCGGGAGAGAGCAAATTCAGACAGCCGGCTTTCGCCGTGGCGGAACAGTCATTACCCGGCTGCGGTGTAATCCGGAAAATGGATAATGCGTTATGCGTGGTCAACGGGATTCTTCGACTGATGAAGGACTTCGCTTCTTGCGGACGCTTGCGCCGCTGGTCGGCAGCGGGGATATCTGCAGGGCGGAAGAAACGGTCCGCCGCTACTGGCCGCAGGGGCGGTTGCTGGAATTCCTTTCCCATTCCGACAGCCGGGTGGGTCAACTCGCGGCAATGGCCCTGGGCTGCGTGGGTGACTGTGGAGCGGTAGGCTCGCTGGTGGAGCAACTGCGGAATCCCAATCCGGAAATGGCCCAAACCGCGGAACATGCGCTCTGGAGCATCTGGCTGCGTGCGGGCAGCTGCAAAAGTCTGCGATATCTCAAATGCGGCTGCGATCATCTGAAACATGGCAATCATGAAACCGCGATTGAAAAGTTCAGCATGGCAATCGGGGAGGACCCGGATTTTGCGGAGGCGTTTAATCAACGTGCCATCGCTTATTATCTTTCCGGTGACTATGAAAAATCGATTGCGGATTGCCATCAAGCTCTGGCCAGAATGCCGTCGCATTTCGGCGCCATTGCGGGAATGGGGCACTGTTATGCGCAACTGGATAAACTGCACCAAGCCCGGCATTGTTATCAGGCGGCGCTTCGCCTGCATCCAGGAATGGACGGCATTGTGGAATCCCTGCAGAGTGTGGAACGGCTTCTGGAAATCCGGAAAACATGAAACGGCATTGCTTCCCGCGGCCTGATACCGGTTTATCCGCGGCCCACTGCTATTTGCCGCCCGGTTTCGCTATAATTCCGTGAAAAGGACGCCGCGCCGGATGTAGACCGGCGGGCGCATTGTTTTAAGCGCCGCGCCGATGCGCCGGTAAATGACAAGAGCCAGTAAAGTTATGATCAGTTCCGATAAATCACAGGTTTCGCTCCCGGTGATGGGTAACCAGAAACCGGACTTTATGGCGCCCGGCCGCAAACCGGCCTGGCTGCGCGTAAAATTACCGGCCGGTCCGGGTTATGGCAGTTTACGGCAGACCATTGACGACAACAGGCTGCATACGGTGTGCGAATCCGCCAAATGCCCGAATATGGGCGAGTGCTGGTCCCGGGGAACCGCGACCATCATGATTCTGGGTGATGTGTGCACCCGCAGTTGCGGATTTTGCCACATAAAGACGGGGCGGCCGCCGGAACTGGATATCGAAGAGCCGCTGCGGGTGGCCGCCGCCGCCGCCAAGATGAAGCTCCGCCATATTGTGATCACATCGGTAAACCGTGATGAGCTTAAGGATGGCGGGGCCGGGATATGGGCCGGAACCATTACGCAAATTCGTGCTGCGTCGCCCGGTACCACCATAGAAGTGCTGATCCCGGATTTCTGCGGGCACTGGGCGGATCTGCAGACCGTGCTGGATGCGCGACCGGATATTTTAAATCACAATATTGAAACGGTGCCCAGCCAATACCACCGCGTCCGGCCGCAGGCCAAGTATCCACGTTCGCTGGAGTTGCTGCGCCGCGCCAAGGAGCGGGGCTTTTTAACCAAAACCGGACTGATGCTGGGCATAGGGGAAACGGACGCGGAGCTGATGGTTACGCTGGGCGATATCCGGCGGCAGAATGTGGATATTCTTA
>JAJZKJ010000404.1 GCA_021804195.1 Acidobacteriota bacterium | reverse complement strand
ATCATGCCCGGCTTGCCAGTGAGCGTGACGGAATGGAACTTCGGCCAGACCAATGAAGACCCGATCGCCGTGGCTTTATCCGATGCCGATGGCTGGGGCTTATTGGGCCAGTACGATTTGTATGCCGCCGCGCGCTGGACGGCGCCCGATCCCTCAACCAATGCGCCTTCTTATCAGACTTTGAATCTTTTCACTAATTATGATGGCAAGCACGATGGCTTCGATCCGATTTCGGTCGGGACCAGCAACACCTGCGGCCTGAGCGCGGCGGACCCGTTTTATAACGAATGCTATGCCTTTGCCGCGGTGAACGCGGCCGGTACGCAGATGACCTTGCTGGTGGTGAATCAGAACCCCGCCGATCAACTGCAGGCCACGCTGAATTTAAAAAATTTCACCGCCTCTCAGGTGACCAGCTATGCTATCTCGGCCGCCAGCCCCAACTCGATCGCGGCAGGCACAACCGGCACTTTCAGCGCCAATCAAACCTTTGCTCCGTATTCGATTACGCTGCTGGTCATCAGCGGACAGATGAGCGGCGCCCCGGCGGCTGACTGGGCGTTGAACCCCGAAAATGCCGCCCTGGCCTCGCTCAGCCCCAATACCCCGTATTTTCCTCCCGGAATCGTGATGGCCTCGGCGGGAACCAGCGTGGTCCTGCACCCGGTGATCACCTCTGGCAGCGGCACGGTTACGCTGAGCGGGATGCAAACCGATAGCGGCATTTCGGGCGCGATTACGACAGCGGCGGTGCAGGCATCCGTCAATGCCGCCGTCACCTTCACCATTCCCGCCACAGCCGCGCCCGGCTTTTACAATTTCACGCTCACCGGCCAGGATGGCAGCGGGGTAACCCAGACCCAAGCCGGCATCATCGAAGTCGGCAATCCCGCCGCCACGCTGACGGCCACCGGCAACAACCAAAGCGCGGCGGCCGGCGGCACGCTGAATCTGAGCGTAACCGTCGTGCCGGGAACCAGCGGCACGCTCGCCGCCGGCCAGGAAATTCTATTCACCACCAGCGCCGGTACGCTGTCGGCCGCATCGGATATCGCGGTTTCCGCCTCGGGAAACCAGATTCTGGTGGATACCAACGCCAGCGGCGCGGCCAATGTCACCCTCACGTTGCCCTCTGCGCCGGGAACCGTGCAGGTGACAGCCAAGGGTGAATATGCCATAGGCCATCCCATCAGCACATTCACGGAAACCGCTCAATAAACCAGAAGCCCGGCGCCATCAGGATAAAGTTGAAATAGGGATGAATGGCGCGCTCATCATTGATAAACCAGCCGGGCTGACCTCGCATGACGCGGTGGCGGCGGCCCGGCGGCTGCTGCGCGAGCGCTCGATCGGCCATCTGGGCACGCTCGATCCCGCCGCGACGGGAGTCTTGCCGCTCTTGGTCGGGCGGCTGACGCGGCTGGCGCGCTTTTTTCAACTGCGGGATAAAGAATATGAAGGCGTGGTGCGCTTTGGCTGGGCCACCACAACCTATGATGCCGAAGGCGCTGCCGTCGGCGAGCCCCGGCCGGCGCCCGCGCGCGCCGCAATTGAGGCCGTGCTGCCGGAATTTCAGGGCGTGATCCGGCAGATTCCGCCGGCCTATTCGGCCAAAAAAATTGACGGCAAACGCGCCTATCAACTGGCCCGGGCCGGGACAATCGTCGAACCGGCTCCGGTGGAAGTGGAAATCACCGCGCTCGAGCTGTTGGATTATTCCGCGCCGGATCTGCATCTGCGCGTGCGCTGTTCCACCGGAACCTACATGCGGTCGCTGGCGCATGATCTGGGCCGGCGGCTGGGCATGGGCGCCCATCTGAGCCGGCTGCGGCGCACCCGCGTGGGCGAGTTTACGCTGGCTGATGCGGTCACGCTCGCGCAGTTAGAGCTGGATGCGCGGCAAGGGCTCGCCGCCGCGCGCCTGCTGCCGGCGCGGCAATTATTGCCGGAAATGCCCGCCATCGTGGCGCCGCCCGAGGCGGCCGCGCGGCTGCTGCAGGGCCGGGCGGCAAATCTGCCGGAGTTCTCCCCTGCCCGGCGGATTCGCATTTTCACCGCCGGTGGCGATCTGCTGGCCATTGGCGCGCGGGTCGCCGGCTCGCTGTTTCAGCCGGAACTAGTGTTTCCGCCCGAATGCAGAAACATTGCGAATGATTGAAATTAAAAAATCAGAAAAAATAAAATTTTTACCTGCATACCTACACCTTTGAGTTTAACTCCTTGAAATCAATAGGCTTATAGGGTGTAGGTAGACCATTTTTTACCTACACTCTACCTACACCCCAGTCTGATTATTTTTCCTTGCGCGCCAGTAAAATCCCGTCCCGCAGCGGCAATACGGAAACCGTGAAACCGGCCAAAGCATAAGCCTGGCGCGTGATTTCGCGCATGGCCTCGGTTTGCGGCTCACGATCGGGAGTGGCGACCTTGCCTTTCCAAAGCACATTGTCGGCGATGAATAAACCGCCGGGACGCAGCCGGGGCGCGGCCAGCCGCAGCGCCTCGGGATAGCGCGGCTTGTCCAGATCGCAAAAGACCAGATCAAAGTCACCCGGCGTGCTTTGGAAAGAGGCAATGGCGTCGCCGGTAAGCTGCCGCACCCGGCCGGTCACGCCCGCACGGGCGAAATATTCCGCCGCCTCGTGGGCCAGGGCGGGATCGCGCTCGGTATAAAAAACCTCGCCCCCGGCGCCGGCGGCCCGTGCCCACCATAACGTGGAGTAGCCAATGGCCGAACCCAGCTCAAATATTCTTTGCGCGCCCGCCAGCCGGGCCAGTTGCGACAGAAACGCCGCCACTACCGGCCCCACGATGGGAATATCGCGCCGTGCGGCTTCGCTTTCCATATCCGCCAGCACGGGATCGCGCGCCGGCAGCAGTGTATGTAAATATTCGTCAATGGCGGGAGCGGTAATAAAGGGAGTGGGAGCAGCCATATCCATATTCTGGCAGATGCAATTCCGTAGTGGATAGACATTAAGTGGCTCTGTTGACATGCTAGGTACACGACAGTTGATTTTACTTTAAAGGCGAGCTAGCAAATTGGTTTAATGGACATGAACTCTGACGATCTCTAGACGGAATATGGCTGCAATTGGATTGACCCAA
>JAJZKJ010000403.1 GCA_021804195.1 Acidobacteriota bacterium | reverse complement strand
GCAAGGCGGAATTGGCGTTTGTGCCATCGCATGGCTTTGCCGGTGATTCGGCCCGTGCGCCGGATAAATATATACACACGTGGCATTTGCGGCATGAGTGATTTATGCTGGAAAGCGCCCGCGGCACAGCCGCTTCAATGTTCAGGCGAAACCTTTTCGCAAATGCCCGGCCGAAGCCGGGGTCTTTGTACGAGTCGGCCGTTCACGGCTGAAGAGCAGAGGAAAAACACATGCGCGTGGGATTATTTACCGCTTTGCTGGCCCAGGATTCACTGGCCCAGGTGATTGAAAAAGTTCAGGCTCTGGGCCTGCAAACCGTGGAGCTGGGCACGGGCAATTACCCGGGCGATCCGCATTGCAAGCTGGAGATGCTGCAGAACGCGGGCAGGCTGAAGGAATTCCAGGCGCGGCTGAACGATGCCGGGATCGGGATCAGCGCCCTGAGCTGCCATGGCAATCCGCTGCATCCGGATGCGGGCATACGCCGCGGCTTTATCGAGACCAGCCGCAGGACCATTCGCCTGGCGGAAAAGCTGGGAGTGAAGACCGTGATTGATTTCTCCGGCTGTCCGGGAGACAGCGAGCGGGCCAGGAAACCGAACTGGGTGACGTGCCCCTGGCCGCCGGAGTACAGCGAACTGCTGCGCTGGCAATGGGAGAAAAAAGCCGTTCCGTTCTGGAAGGACCATGCGCGCTTCGCGGCCGATCATGGCGTGCGGATCGCGATCGAGATGCACCCCGGATTCGTGGTCTATTCACCCGAAACCATGCTGCGGCTGCGGGATGCGGCGGGCAAAGCGGTGGGCTGCAATTTCGATCCCAGTCATTTGTTCTGGCAGCGCATTGACCCGATTGAAGCGGTGCGGGTGCTGGGCGAAGCGGGCGCCTTGTTTCATGTGCATGCCAAGGACACGCAAATCTTTGAATCCACCTGCGCGGCGCGCACCGGAGTGCTGGACAGCAAACCCTATGCGGATGAGATCCGGCGGGGCTGGATTTTCCGCACCGTGGGCTATGGCCATGGCGCGGAATGGTGGGCGCATTTTATATCCGCGCTGCGGCTGGCGGGCTATGACGACACGCTCAGCATTGAGCATGAAGACAGTTTGATGTCGGTGAACGAGGGCCTGCAGAAAGCTGCGCAGTTTCTGCAGGCACTGGTGATTCGGGAAGCCCGGCCGAAAATGTGGTGGGCATAGCGCTAAAGGCAGAAATCAGCATCGCATAGCGGCGTGGGCGCTGAGGGTTGGATAGTAAAAGCGATTTCCCGAGCCCGGGAGCGGAAGCGAGGAGACTTGCAAAATGAATGAGGTTCGCATTGGCATGGCCGGTTATGCCTTCATGGGCAAGGCGCACAGCAATGGCTGGCGGCAGGCGCCGCATTTTTTCCCCGGCATTCCCCGCCCCCGGCTGCAGGTGATCTGCGGGCGCGATGAGCGGGCATTACAGGGTGCAGCGGAACAACTGGGCTGGCAAAACACGGAAACCGACTGGCGCAAAATGGTGCGGCGCGAGGATGTGGACGTGGTGGATATCGTCACGCCCGGAGATTCGCATGCCGCCATCGCCATCGCGGCCGCCGAAGCGGGCAAGCACGTAATCTGCGAAAAACCGCTGGCCAACAGCCTGGCCGAAGCTAAGGCCATGCTGGCAGCAGCACAAAAGGCCAAGGTCCGGCATATGGTGCTGTTCAATTACCGGCGTGTGCCGGCGCTGGCGCTGGCGCGGCAGATGATCGCCGAAGGCCGGCTGGGACGGCTGTTTCATTTCCGCGCGCAATATTTACAGGATTGGATCGTGGACCCGCAATTTCCCCGGGTCTGGCGGCTGGATAAAAGCATTGCCGGGGCGGGCGCGCTGGGCGATCTGGGCGCGCACATTATTGACCTGGCGCACTATCTGGCCGGCCCGGTGCGCGAGGTGCGGGCCACCACTGTCACCATGATTGGCGAGCGTCCACTGCCGGGCCAACCGCGGCAAATGGCGCCGGTGACGGTGGACGATGCGGCGATCTTCTTTGGCAAAATTCAGCGGCAGGAGGGTGAAGTCACCGCCAGCTTCGAAGTCAGCCGGCTGGCGACGGGGCGGAAAAATTATCTGGGGCTGGAAATCAACGGCAGCCAGGGTTCGCTGCGCTTCAACCTGGAACGGCAAAACGAGCTGGAATACTACGACCGCACGCTGCCCGAGAAGATGCAGGGCTGGAATAACATCATGGTGACCGAAGCCTCGCATCCGTATATCGCGCACTGGTGGCCGGCCGGACATATGCTGGGCTATGAACATGCCTTCGTGCATGCCTGCGCCGATTTTCTGGCGGCGCTGCAGATGAAGACCGAGCTGCATCCGGACTTTGCCGATGGCGTGGCCTGCAATGCCGTGCTGGACGCGGTTGAGCGCTCGGCGCAGAGCGGAAAAACGGAACCCGTCCAGATTTAGCCCGGCGAATGGATTGCCCCGCCATGAAAATCACCGACCTGCGCGCCACTACCGTCACGGTGCCTCTGGAAGCTCCCCTGCGGCACGCCAACGGCTGCCATTGGGGACGGTTTGTCCGCACCATCGTCGAGATCGAAACCGACAACGGACTGGTGGGGCTGGGCGAGATGGGCGGCGGCGGGGAGTCGGCGGAAGCCGCGTTTCGCGGGCTGCGGGAAACGCTGCTGGGCCACGATCCGGCCCGGCTGGAGCGGCTGCGGTTTCTGATCGCCAACCCCACCGGCTCGCTCTATAACAACCGCACCCAGATGCTGGCGGCCATCGAGTTTGCCTGTCTGGATCTGCTGGGCCAGCACTGGCAGACGCCGGTAAGCGAAATTCTGGGCGGGCGGCTGCGGGAAGAGGTGCCGTTTGCCTCGTATCTGTTTTTTCGCTATCCCCATGCCAAGCACGGCCGCGGCGAGGTGCGCACGCGGGAGCAACTGCTGGACTGCGCGCGCGAGCTGAAGCGGCGCTGCGGATTTCACAGCCATAAGCTCAAGGGCGGCGTGTTCCCGCCCGATTATGAATTGGAGCTTTTCCGCGCCCTGGCGGCGGAGTTCCCCGAAGACCGGGTGCGGTTTGATCCCAACGGCGCCTGGTCCACGGAAGAAGCGATCCGCTTCGGACAGGCGAT
>JAJZKJ010000402.1 GCA_021804195.1 Acidobacteriota bacterium | reverse complement strand
TTCCGATCGGAGGGGCATTCAACGTCGGGCAGGTAAAGAAAACGCCAGCCCCGCAGCTGGGCGCGGTAGGAAAGATCGGTATCTTCGGTCAGGGTGTCATGCTGCCAGCCGCCGGCATCTTCAATGGCGGCGCGGCGCCAGACGCCGGCGGTGCCGTTGAAGTTGAAAAACAGGCCGGCCCGATGGCGTCCGCCATGCTCCATGACGAAATGGCCGTCGAGCAGGATGGCTTCGATGCGGGTCAGCCAGGAATAATCGCGGTTGATATACCCCCAGCGGGTCTGCACCATGGCCAGTCCGGGGTCGGTGAAGAAGTCAATGGTGCGGCGGAGAAAATCCGGCGGCGGGACGAAATCGGCGTCAAAAATGGCGATAAACTCGCCCCGGGCCTGCTTCATGCCTTCCCGCAAGGCGCCGGCCTTGAAGCCATGGCGGTTGGCGCGGTGCAGATAGACGATGGGCAGCCCGGAAGCGGCGGCCTGCTCGACCGCGGCCCGGGCCACCAGCACCGTATCGTCGGTGGAGTCGTCGAGCACCTGCACTTCCAGCCGGTCGCGGGGATAATCCATGCGGCTGATGGCCTGAATCAGCCGGTCAATGACATAACGCTCGTTGTAAATGGGAAGCTGAATGGTGACCAGCGGCGGCTCGGCAAAGCGCCGGGCCGGCTCGGTGGGGCGCTGGTCCCGATATTTGTAATAGTGGTAGACCAGAATATAGCGGTGAATGCCGTAAAACGCGAGAATGGTCAGCACGCCGAAATAGGCGATCAGAATCGTGAGGTCAAAACTGTTGAGCTGATATAAGGGCTGGCCGGCCATGCCGCGGGTGAAAGTGGTATTGAACCATTGCTGGCGCATATAATGCAGCCAACCCGGCGAAGCCCAAACCGTGCTCAGTGCCCAACCGCACATAACAGAAATTCTTACGCCGCAGCCTAAAGCCAGCTATAATCCGAACTCTCCATGACCCGCCGCACGCGCATTCTGTTGCTTGGGATTCTGGCCGCGCTCAGCGAGGCCGCATGGCTGGAAGTCTGGCATCATAACAGCGCCCTGGCGCCCCTGGGCGGGACCTCCCCGATGGCGACTCTGAGCTGGGTCCTGGCGGCAGGTCTATTGTACCTGACCGCCTTCTGGGTGGTCTGGCAGCCCTATGCGCCCGGCGCCAACGCACCCACGGCAAATCCGAACCGGAGTCCGGCGGCGGAATTATGGCTGATCGTGGTCTCGGCGGTGCTGTTCCGCCTGACCACGCTGCCCATCAGCCCGGCGCTATCCCCCGGGCTGTTGCGGGCGCGCTGGGAGGGCTGGATCCAGTCGTTTTATCCTCCCTTCAACCCTTATGAATTCGCCCCGGTCAACTCCATCTTCCGGCCGATTCAAAGCCGTTTTTACGCCGGGGTGCCGCATCCGGTGATCGCCGCGCTGCATCCGCCGCTTACGGAGTGGCTCTATCGCTGGGTTTTCGCGCTCTCGCCGCATCTGCTCGGCGAAAAACTCTTCTATGCCGCTTTTGATCTATTGACGATCTGGACACTGACGGCGCTGCTGCGCCAGCGCGGCCAGCCCGCGGCGCGGGTTTTGGTCTATGCCTGGGCGCCATTGAGCGTGCTGGAAACCACCGCCGGCCATGCCGGCGTGATTGCCGTATTTTTTCTGGTGCTGGCTTTTTATCTGGCGGGCCGGCAGGATCGCATCAGCGGGCTGGCCCTGGGTCTGGCCATTGGCCTCGAAGGCTTGCCCCTATTGCTGTTGCCGGCCTGGATGGCCAAGGCGCGCAAACGGCGCTGGATCTGGCTGGCGCTGCCGATCGTGCTGGGATCGCTGCCCTATCTGATCATTCAGAAGCGATTTTTTCTTTTATTCTGGCTGCGCAATCTGCGCGCCTACGCCGCCGGGGTCTATGCGGGACGCGCCAGCGGCATGACGCTGCTGACGCATGCGCTCAGGTTCACGGGCCATGCATTCCCGCCGGCCTTAGCCATGCTGGCCATGGCGGCGGTATTGACCGGCGTGGCGCTGCAGTCGCGGCCGGGACGGCCGCTGGCCGGCGATTATCCGCGGCAGATCTATTGGATTCTGGGCGCCCTGCTGCTGCTGGCGCCGCGCGTGACCCCGGCCCATGTGCTTTGGATTCTGCCCTGGCTGGCGCTTGAGCCGGTGCTGGCGTGGGTTTATTTTACGCTGGGAGTTCTGCTGACCTATCACCTGCTGGCGGGAACTTATTTGCCGCTTTCCGCCTCGTATAACCGGTTATGGCTGTTTTGTGAATATGCTCCGCTCTATGTATTGCTGGCGATCATGGGCATGCGCAAATGGCGAAAACGCTCTCAACCACTCAAGCCGGCAGCGGTTCATCATGGCTGAGATTCCGCGCCGCATTATTCTTGCCTCGGCCAGCCCGCGCCGGCGTGAGCTGTTGCGGCAGGCGGGCTGGCGGGTGCGGGTGCGTCCGGCGCCGGTGAATGAACGCCGTCTCGCGAATGAAACGCCGCGTCAATATGTGCTGCGGCTGGCCCGGTTGAAAGCCAGCGCGGCGGCCCGGGTTCATGCTTCCCGCTGGCCCATACTGGCCGCGGACACGACGGTGGCTAAAATGATGCCCGGCGGCCAATTCCGCATTTATGGAAAACCCTCCCATGCGGCGGCCGCCAAACGCATGCTGCGCGAGCTGAGCGGCGGCTGGCACGAAGTCTGGACCGCAATAGCCTTGCGGGCGCCGGACAGCGGCAGGATCTGGAGCCGGGCCGTCAAAACCCGGGTCCGTTTTGCCGATTTGAGCGACGGCGAAATCGAAACTTATATCCGCGCTGGAGAATCGTTCGACAAGGCCGGCGGATATGCGCTGCAGGGCCGGGCGGCGATTTTTATTGCCCGGATCGCGGGCAGCCCCAGCAATGTGGTTGGGCTGCCGCTGGCGGAATTTTACCGTTTATGGAAATTATTTGAAGCTGAACAAATTCAAAACGGTTGAAAAATGATGAATATAAAATTTAAAAAAATCATTTTTTTACCCACACTACCTACACGCACCGCATATGTAGTTGAAAATAAAAGACTTAAATGGTGTAGGTAGAACAATTTCTACCTACACGCACCTACATCTATTCCGGCGG